>JAYVQZ010000254.1:0-7605 GCA_043776735.1 Deltaproteobacteria bacterium
CAAAAAGTGAAAGCCTTAGTGACCGAGCGTGGGGAAAAGTTGGGCCCCTACGCCCAGGCCCTCCGCTTTGCCCTGACCGGCGGTAAAGTGAGCCCCGGACTGTTCGAAATGATGGAAGTTCAAGGGAAACCAACAGTTATCCGAAGAGTAGAGAAGGCGCTAAAAGCCTTAAATTCTTAATCGGCTGACTAAAATGCGAGCCCTAACCCGACAAAAACAGTTGGTATTGCGTGATGAGATCCATGGCGATATCGCCTTTGATCGTCTTTTCCGATCCGTGATCGATCACGAGTGTGTCCAGCGGCTGCGCTACATCAAGCAGCTCGGTCTAGCCGAATATGTCTTCCCTTGTGCCACCCACACGCGCTTTCAGCATAGCCTTGGGGCGTCTTACCTTGCTCAGGAATATTTTCGCGGCATTGTCGAAGCCTGGCTTACGGACCCCTTTCGGTTTACCGGGCGTATCGGAGAGACACAGTTCTACAGTCAGGAGACTTCAGAACTATTTCAGAAAGTGGCTTCCCATCCTCCCTCGCTCGAGTTTTGGAAACAGTTGGTGGGATTGGCAGCTCTTCTTCATGACGTGGGGCACGGTCCTTGGAGCCATTCCTTTGAGACGCTAAATCTTACACAGGATTTTTCTTCGGTGATAATGGAGCTGAAGGGACCGATAAAAGATTATTTTTTGACGAAGCAGAAAAAAGGGCAGGCGCTTGCCCATGAAGACATCTCTGTTCTCTACGTTCACCGAATATTTTCGGACCTAGAAAAAGAAAAGGTCCTTCCTAACAGTTATCTCTACGTGCTTTGTGTTGCCGCCCTAATTAATCCCAAATTCTCCTGGCGGGGTGAGACCGCCTCCATTGATCAAGCAATTGAAAAAGAATTAAGCGCTGCCGGATATTATGGTGGGCTAAACTTTCATCGATTGATGCGTCCGATCATTTCAGGACCTTTTGATGTCGATCGCATGGATTACATCCAGAGAGATGGCCGCAACACTGGGGTTCACATTGGCGGCATCGAATGGCCACGGATCGTAAAAAAATTGGTTCCGTGTTTGGCCAACCACAACGGTGCTCCGGGGGAGCCAAAAGAAGTGGTGTTGATTTCCAAAATTAAGAATCAGCACGTGCTTGATGATTTCATGTTCAGCCTGTTTCAAATGTACGCTCAGGTGTACATGCATCCCAAAATCGTGGGGCTAGAAGAGAGCATCCGCAATATTCTTGAAAAGACTAAGCCGGAAAAGAAACCGATAGTGGTTACCTTTGAAATCCATCGGGAACTCTCTGATGAAAAGTTTCGCGTCCTTTTGAATGAAAAGTTTGGTCTAACGAAGATTGAAGATCTGCTCTACCGCCGAAAAGGAATGCGTTTTAAGGTGGCAAGTTTCCCCCTTGCCTCCGGACAAGACGATAGAATGAAGAGAGAAAACTTCACTCAGCTTGGTGCACAAGATCGGGCGATGATGAAGGACAGTATGGGGGTTTTTCTCTACCAAGCGGTTGGTGAAACGCCTGCGGATTTCTGTCAGGAAGGCTATTACGTAAAGTCTTGGGTAGAAGTGTCTCCCATTGCCGCAAACTTCCATAATATACGGCTGAACCCAGAGCTTTGGGTGCAGCGAGAAGAATAGGCGGTAACCTATGGACCACTTTAGCCAATGGCTGCAGACGTTCAGTGTGATTTTCGCCATCGTCGATCCCTTTGGGTACATCCCCATTTTTATCTCAATGACGGCCAATGACTCCAAAGCCCGGCAGCGCCAAATGCTCAAACGTGCCTGTGTGGCAGCTTTCACGATGCTGGCCTTGTTCACCTTGCTTGGGGGAAAGATTTTGCACCTTTTTGGAATTACGATTCCCGCACTCCAGATTTCTGGGGGACTGATCCTATTGGTAATTGGCTTTGAGATGCTCAAAGTGATTCAAGTCCAGGAGAAAATGTCAGCGTCAGAGGAGTCTGAGGGGCGAGAACGCGACGACATTTCTATTATCCCGCTCGCCATCCCGATGCTTTCGGGGCCGGCGTCCATTGGGACGGTGATCGTACTCTCTGCCAAAGGCGGGGCCTTCCAGACGGTGAACATTATCAGTTCCATACTGGTCACGTTGCTCATCACCTATGTAACGCTTCGATCCGCGGGGAAAATACTAAAAGTGATTGGCATTACCGGAGTTAAGGTCTTAACCCGAATCATGGGGTTCTTGCTCTGCGCAATGGCCGTTCAGTTCATCATTAACGGATATTTAGCCGTGGTAAGGGCGCCGCACTGAGGGGGCTCAATGGCAGGCCAAAACGCGCCGTCATTTTGGGGGAACACTTCCATTGGCTTTGCCATTGCCGTTGACCTTACCATTGATGCTGCCATTGGCCTTGTCGTTGCCACTTACGCTGACACCGATGCTGCCATTTGTTTTTTTGGTTATCTCCTCCGCAACCAAAGCGCCTTGCATCCAGGCGATAAACATCTCTTTGAAGTAGAGATTGCAAGCCGCGTCCGTTCGAACGGGACAGCCCAGCCCTTCTGCTTTCCCAAAAAGGTCATCAGCAACCATTTTGAAAAACTCTGGCGAAACTTTAATCCTGTCTCCAGTTACGGGATCCATCGCGTGGCCCCATAAATGGGACTGTAAATTATCGCGAATGGTGGCGCTATCGGCTCCAATCGCTCTAAAATTTCGCCACATATTGCGCATCTCTTCTCCAAGGTGGGAAGCAGCGGACGCGTAATAGCCTTTTCTAATCTCTGATTGGATTTTTGCGAAATTAACCATAGTGCTTAAACGCGCGTTAAGATTTTGGCCGCGTGCAGCGCCATCGTGCTCAGTATATTCCCGACGATCCCGATGCCACTGGGTGCTTCCTTGATAAACTAAGTGAGAAATTTTTCGAATCCAATTAGTCAACGGGACGATAAATGGTTCGCCCATTGGATAAAAAATTGCCGAACTCAAAACGGCGGCTGCGGTCATCACACCATTGGAATAGTGTTTTAACTCCTCTTGATTTCCAATCACTTGATTCGAAATGTAGCCGGCTCCAATCGAAGTGCCGAAAATTGCCGCAAAGTAGGCTAGCCCCAACATGAGTCGCTGGGGAAAGAATTTTAGTTGGCCACCTTTTTGTGTGTCGGAAATCACCGCGCTTACGTCATCGCATTGAGCATCGGCGCAGCGGAGCAACGCTTGGGTGGCCAGTGCGCGGGCGGTCAAAATAATCTGTTCGGTGGTAATCTCTGGTTCATTCTTAGGATGGGACCTTCGGGCGTCAGAGGAAAGGCTGCCAAGGAGAGGGATTTCCTTCAGTTCCTCCAAATATCCGAGAAGTAATTCCGGACATTCGTCGCTTCCATCTTCAACGCCATAGGCCGATGGAGGGGTAAGTGGAAGTAATTGCAATAATATCAAGGCAATATAAAAAAACTGCCTCCCGCTATAACCGGGCTCTCTTTTTATGGTGTTTCGGATCAAGTACCCCTCGTGCTTGAAAGACACGCTGCTTCTAACCTAGATTGCCGTACCGTGACAATTAGGGAATGGTTAGCGTGTTAAGTATTCTTCTTACGCGGAGATAAGACGCTGAAACTTGAAGTAAATCTTGGCGAGTTTGAACTCATTGAAAGAATCAAAAGTCGCTTTAAAACCCAAGTCCCCTCGGTTCTTTTGGGTATCGGGGATGATGCAGCCCATGTTGCTAGCAACCCTTTAGGGTCTCTTTTTACCGTGGACATGCTCATGGAAGGGGTTCACTTCGATCTGAAATACTTTGAACCCGAGGAGATTGGGCACAAGGCAATGGCGGTAAATCTTAGCGACATCGCCGCGATGGGCGGGCGACCGCAGTACGCGTTAGCGTCCTTGGGAATTAGAGACGGGATCGACGCCCGATTCCTCGAACGGGTCTTTGATGGCTTTGACGAGGCAATGACAGAACACCAGCTTGCGCTCGTCGGTGGGAACCTCACCAGGTCGCCCCATTCGCTCGTTTTAGATCTGACTCTCATCGGGAGGCCCCATAAGAAGGTCCTTACTCGAGCTGGAGCTAAGGTGGGGGACCGGGTCGCGGTCACGGGAAGTTTAGGCTTGGCGGCTGCCGGGTTTTGGCTATTGCAAAACCAAGGGCGTTTGGCCAAGCAAGAATTTCCCAAAGCCACCGGCGCCCAGTTAAAACCCCAGCCCCGCGTTAAGGAGGGGCTGGCCTTGGCAGAGTGGGGAGGCGTGAGCTCTGCCATCGACGTGAGCGACGGACTGGCTGCGGAGTTGGGCCATTTGGGAAAAGCTAGTGGCGTGGGGTTTCAGATTATTCAAAAACAAATCCCCCTCGAGGATGAGCTGAAGCGCTGTTCGCTACTGGCCGGCAAAGAGCCATTGCTGTGGGCGTTAAACGGGGGGGAGGACTACGAACTGCTCTTTACGTTTGATTCAAAAAAAGGAGCTCCGCCCATTTCCTTCTTCGAAATTGGTGAAGTCCGAGAGGCTAAAGAAGGAAATCAAATCATAAGGGAAGATGGGGTCAGCGCGGTATTGCCGGCTAAGGGGTGGGATCATTTTTCTTGAACTCAAAACGAATACCCTGTGTTTTCATCCGTTTGAGGTTGGGTGTATATTGCGTACACGCCACAACTTATTTGTAATCGCCTAAAGGGGATCTCATGCGTTACCTAGCAACCATTTTTCTCATCTCTATTCTGACTCTTGGTGCCTACGCTAAGGACCGTGTGGAATCGCCGGCGCCTCAGAAAAAAAACGCTACAACGCACCAATATCAAGCCACGTACCGCCAGCCGTCGGCGGAAGCCTATCGGGGCAGGTGGTTGGCCTCGGGGGGAATTGGACTATGGTTCGACCCCTCGCTATTTTTGCTAAGTCCCCAGCTTGAGTATGCAATGAGGCACAATTTTTACATCGGGCCGATGGTCCAGCTAGGACTGGGAAGCGGCACTCTCTTCACCGCTTCTTGCACTGGCCGATTTCTCATAGGCCAATCTCGAGTAAAGCCTACCCTGGAAGCTGGGCTGGGAATGGCTGTTGCCAGCGGCGGGGCTGTGGGACTTCACCTTCCCATTGGAGTCGGGATGGACTATCAGCTTGAGCACGGCATTTCGGTAGGCACAATAATTCGAGGCAATTTTCTAATCGGCTCGAGTTTCGCAAATGCCTTTTCCGTAAGCTGGCCGATTCTGGTCGGCCGATTTGCCATATAGTCGGAACGCCCTCAGAAAGGCCTATTCCAGACCTAGGCGACGGGATTCATGAATAAAGCGGATATTGCAGAACGAATCGTAAAGATCCTCCACAAGAACAACCATGAGGCCTACTTTGCCGGTGGTTGCGTCCGCGACAACTTGCGCGGAGTGGAACCCAAAGACTTCGATATTGCCACGTCAGCTTTGCCTGAACAAGTGGTGGCCCTTTTTCCAAAGACTGTCCCAGTTGGCGTTCAGTTCGGCGTAATTCTAGTGATTGAAGAAGGAATTCCCTTTGAAGTAGCTACGTTTCGCACCGAATCGAAATACCTCGATGGCCGCCGTCCGTCCGAGGTGATTTTTTCAAACGTCACGGAAGATGCCAAGCGAAGAGACTTCACCGTAAATGGTCTCTACTTTGATCTTAAGAAAAACGAGGTTCTCGATTTAGTCGAGGGGCGAAAAGACATCGATGCCAAAATCATCCGCACCATCGGAGACTCCCGCGCTCGTTTTCAAGAGGATCATCTGCGCCTAATGCGGGCAGTTCGCTTTGCGGTACAGTTAGGATTTGAGATTGAGAAACCAACTTGGGCAGCCGTTTGTGAGATGGCCCCCCTGTTGAAGTCAGTCTCCATAGAAAGAATCCGGGATGAGTTTTCTAAGATCCTAACCTCGGCCCAGCCCGAGCGTGGAGTTCGCCTGCTTGACGAGGCAGGTCTGTTGAAAATTTTTCTACCTGAGGCCGAGGTGATGAAGGGGGTGGAACAGCCGTGCGAGTATCATCCTGAAGGCGACGTCTTTGTCCATACGATGATGCTGTTAGAAGGTATGGCTCCAAACTCCCCGGTTGAATTGGGAATGGGGGCGTTGCTTCATGACATCGCAAAACCTGCCACTTTTGTTCGCGCACCTGACCGTATCCGTTTCCACGGTCATGATACTCTTGGGGCCGAGATGTCAGAAGTGATCTGCCGGCGCTTATCGTTTTCTAACGATCAGACCAAATTGATTTGCGAATTGGTGAACTGCCATTTGCGGTTTAAGGACGCCTTCCAAATGCGGACCTCTACCTTGAAACGATTCCTTTCAATGGATCGTTTTGACCTTCATCTTGAACTCCATCGGTTGGATTGTATGGCGAGCCACAAGAAACTTGAAGCCTACGAGTTCACCAAAGCGAAATGGGAAGAGTTTAAAAAAGAGCCACCGCCACCCTTGAAGCTTGTTACTGGGGAAGATCTTATCGGTCTTGGATTTAAACCGGGACGCGAATTCTCAACGATTTTGCGCGCTGTAGAGGATGCTATCCTCGAAGGGACCATCAAAACCAAGGAAGAGGGCCTTGTTTTGGTAAAACAGCAGTTTGGAAAAGGCGAGACAAACTAGTGCTGCCAGCCAACCAAAAACTTGTAGAGGAATTCAAAAACGGAGAATGGCGAGCTCTTACGAAATTGATCTCGCTTTCTGAAAACGGACACCCCGATGCCATTCAAGCGCTTGAAGCGGTTGCCACTAAAAACCCATCAACTTCTCATATTGTGGGCGTCACTGGCCCTCCAGGGGCGGGCAAAAGCAGCCTAATTAATTTTTTCATCGAACATGGCAGACGGGCCAAACAGAAAATTGCGGTTCTGGCGGTGGATCCGACCAGCCCGATTAGCGGGGGCGCCGTGCTGGGCGATCGCATTCGTCTCTCTGATCATTTTAACGATCCAAACGTTTTCATCCGTAGCGTAAGCACTCGAGGGCAGCTGGGTGGAATTTCGTTAGCAACGCCGCAGTCGATAGCCCTTTGCGAAGCGTTTCCTTTCGATTGGCTTTATGTGGAAAGTGTAGGCGTTGGGCAGAACGAATACGAAATCCGGCGGTGGACCGACGTGACGGTGTTGGTTTTAACTCCTGATTCAGGAGATGGGATTCAGGCCATAAAAGCGGGAGTGCTTGAGGTTGCCGATATCATCGTCATCAATAAGAATGAAGGGGGTAGAGGGGAAGCCCTATACCACGAATTGGAAGCGACCTTTAGGGAGGCAGGCCGGAAAATGCCGGTGCTCTGCCTAACCTCGGAAAAAGATTTAGAAAGCCGCAATCATCTGGGCGCGGCTATCTCCCATTGGTTTGCTGACAATCAAGTAGTTTGCAGAGAACGGCGTGCCGCTTTTGCTAAACATCTTTGTGATGCTTTAGTGACGGGATATTTACTTGAGTTGGCCAGAAAGTGGGCGGGAAAGCAGGACTTTTCAAAAGTTAGCCCCTATTCCGCATTTAAGAAATTTCAAAAAACTTTTCCCCCAGAACGGTTTGAACTCTCTTGAATCCTATGAATGTCGTAGCCATCAGAATGGATCGGTTAGGCGATGTGCTGATGAGTCTGCCGGCATTGGATTTTTTACGAACCACACTACCGCAAG
>JAYVQZ010000255.1:0-7580 GCA_043776735.1 Deltaproteobacteria bacterium
GAAAAATATCCCCATGTCAAAATTGCCTTTGTTTCAGCAAAATCGTCAATTGAGGACCGGCACAAGGGATTTGAAGTGGGAGCCGATGACTACATTCCAAAACCGTACAATCTAGATGACTTTGTTTTAAGAGTGAAATCACTTCTGCCAGAAGCGTAGTTTCTGTCAGGTTACTGCGCCAATTTCCTTTGTTGGGCTACCGTGACCCAATCATCACATGTGCGAGTTCCTGTTTCTTTTCCTGTGATGAAACCGCTCTCAGCGACATAGAAAGTGGTGGGCGTGGAGGTTATTCCGTCGACCATCTCCTGAAACTTGGCCGTGCTCTCTACAACCGTATAATTCAACGAGAGTGGGCGAATTTCTTTTGTTAAAACCGCTGTCTCGCCAATCCCCGCCGCCACAACGTTTACGTTGGCGTATTTCTCTTTAAGGCATTTTAACGCCTTCATCTGCTCTCTGCAGGGGGGGCAATCAGGTTGAAAAAAGACCAAAAGGAATTTCTTTCCCTTTAGTGAACTCAATTCAAAACGCTGGAAACGGGTTACTTCATAGAGCTTTGCCTCATGAAGAGAAACCGAATGGGCCCAACTTAGTGAAGGCAGGGCCAAGGTAATAAAAAGTCCGATCAGTTTAGCTCGTATCGAATGGGCACTGTTAGTTTCCATGGGGAGTTCTCCAACTCAGGCGGCAACGGTTTAAAGCGACCAGCCCCGCGCACCAGCGCCAAGGCCGCCAGATTTAGCCGGTCAAAAGCGGTGGGACCCACAACCACTATGTTTGAGAACGTCCCGTCTTTTTGAATCTCAAAAGCAACGGCCACCTGTCCGGTTTGCCCTAGTGTGCGAGCTGCACTGGGGTATTGTTTTCTTTGATCGAAAAAAACTTTTAGCTCATAGAGATAGCGAGCCCGGGTTGATACCACGATCCCATTGGGGTCCCCCATCACTCCTGAGGCTGCCCCGGTAGTGGTATTTCCCAACTTTCCGCCGCCGGCGTTACCTTCTGATGGCACCTGAGAAGCTGCGGGTATGACTTTTGTCTTTTTCTTTTTTTTTCCTAGTGAGACGTCCGAGGGCGCGTCATACGAAATGTCTACCTCGGAAATGGCGGGGACTCCCGCTCCGGGCACCCCATAACGCTCCACCAAAATACCCAAGGGATTTTGATTGGGTTTCCCCAAAATCCCGGCTACCGAGACGAATAAAAGGGCGGCGTGTAGTCCAATGCTTAGGGCAAACGGGCCAAAAAGCGCCGGTTGTTGAAACAGCCCTTCCCCGGACCAGACAAAGGGTAGACGCGCAGGCGCCAGCGCAGATTCGCCACTCCCCATCGAAAACCAGCTCTTAAAATTTAGCCTGTAGCCCTGCATATACCTGTCGGCCTCGCACCGGCCCCCAAATGTGAGTCACTTCCAATTTTCCTTTAACATCAAAAAACAAAGGCGATTCTGTTTTTGTCTGAGTGTAGTCAAACAAGTTTTTTACGCCGAAATAAAGACTGATCTCTTTGCCAATTTTTCGGGCGACTCGAGCATCCACGGTGGCATAGAGAGGAGCCTTGGTGCCCTTTTCCGAGGACGCCACGCCTGCGCTAAACACGTTGTAATGACCGCCGTAGTTATAGGGCGCTAAGTCACGGCCTCCAATCACATTAACCGTGCAGTTGGCTTCCCACCCGCTGGTTGCCCAATCGGCTAAGAACCGGATTCGGTCTTCAATGGCTGCCATAGGAAGCAAAGACTTGTATCGTTCACTATAAAAGAAATGTTCGTAACCGGCGCCCAACTGAAAGGCGGGCATGAGCTGGTAACTGGCCAACGCGTCCAGGGCACCAACAGAAACAAAGCCAGAATCATTGCGAAGAGTGGGACGTCCCACTTTATCAATGTAGGCGAGGTTATTCACCCCGGTCCAAGCTCCTGAGACTGTGGCAGCAGCTTTCTTATCGTCGTAGGAGAGGGAGTAAACGGCGGAATTAGATCTTTCGACCTCCGAGATAGACACATCAAAGCCATCATTTAAAATCCCATGCTCTGATTCAAAGAAGGAAAGCGGAGCCCGGTAGCCTTGACCGAAAGAAAGGCGCGAGACCAATTCAGGAAAATGGGTCCATTTCACGTGAATGCGAGGTACCAGTAGAGAACGGTCGATCTCATTCTTCTTGGCCGTTTGTGCTGTCCAGTCTACTTGAACGACATTAAAACGAACCGCGCCGGAGATCTCCAAAGAGTCCCAAGGAGTCCAGGTGTCCTGAAGATAAATGCCTGGCGTAAAATGATCGAAGTCATCGCGGGCCACACCTAACAGCGTAAAATATTTGTAAGAGCGGGATCTCAACCGTTCGACTTTAGTGTCCACACCAGTAGTAATGAGATGCCGTTCAAAGAGCTGATGGTTTAGGCGGACATCGGCAAAGTAGGTGTAATCCACATTGGCGTAGTCATTTCCCTCGTAAATGGAATCCTGCTTCTGTTCGGCCACGCTCACGGTTGCCGTCATATTCGTGTCGTTAGAAATTAGCTGAGTCACCTTCGCTGCTATTTCAGTCCGATCTACTTCAACGGTTTCGTTCACCATCTGCGGGCTTCCGGTATACTTCTTTCGGACGTCCCCATCTTGAAAAGACAAGGGAGCGTTCTGAACGGCAGTTCCGAAAATAGCTCCCCCCATGGGGCCTCCAAAGGTTTCCGATCTAAGGGCCGAAACCCGCACATCGATATTGGTATTCACTCCTAAGTCGGACGAGACACGGGCCAGGATCGAGTGGTTACTTCGCTTGGGGGATTCATTGACGCCATTTCCGTCCCCGTCCCATTGGTCCTGGAGATTGTGCTGAGCTGCCACGGTGGCGCGTTTACTTCCATCCTGACTCACCGCAGTACCCACCACGGATAGCACGCGGTAATTGGTATTGCCGCCGGCGATATCGACAAGAAGGCTGTTCTCGGTAGCTTTCTTGCTGATGATGTTGATGACGCCCCCGATGGCTTCTGGCGCCAATAAGGCGGCCCCAGCACCACGAGCCACTTCAATTCGGGCGACGCCCGCCGTGACCATAGCGTCAAATCCGTAATAGCTAGAAACGGTTGAATGAAGAGGAATGTCATCCATGAGTACCGTGGTGTACTCCCCTTTTAATCCATTAATCTGCACTCGTTTGATGCCACATACGGAACAGCCATTTTGAGTGTCGATGCCAGGCTCATTCTCAATTGCTTCGGAGATAGTTTTGGCCCCTTTTTTTTCAATCGATTTAGCGGTGATAACTTCAGTCTTGATGATGGAGTCTTTTACCGTTCCGGTACGCTGAACCTTTTCTTGGACGTCTTGCACGACGACGGTTTCCATCTGATCGGCCAAGGCCAGCCCGGTAACAAGGAAAAAAAGGGGAATAAGGCGGCTCATGGAAATAATCCTTACGAGGTCCACTGACAAAAGTGAATCAAAATTGAGAATCGTTATCAATATTAAGAATAGAGATACGACGGGCGCGAATCGATGGCAAGGGATTTAAGAGCGGCGGCTGGGGGGGTGAGAGAACGGGCTATTTTACCTTCGCGATGGGCTCAAGAAAGTCGGTATAAAAGCCCGTAGCCCCCTCTTTAACAAACCTGTTCATCTCTTTGGCATCATTAATGTTATAGAGGAAAAGGCCACGTTTAAGGCCTTTTAATTGCCGCGCCAATGCCGAGCTAAAGCGTTTGGTCCCCAAGGACACCGCAGTTACCTCTGGGTGTCTTTCTGCAAATATATAAACCTGATCGTCGGTGGCTTTAGCCCTATCCAGAGAGTAGATGACCGAACGAAATCGGTAGAATTTGTTGAGATAGCTTAAATCCGACTCGCCAGAAATTTCGGGAATGAGGCGAGTCCAAAATTCCGGGGTCTCGGCCCAAGCGCGAAACAGCTTTTGATAGATTCGCTTAAAGGCTTCTTCATAATTTCCACTATCCTGAGCGGCAGTGGTATTTCGGCTTTCCTTGGTACGGATTACAAAAAAAACGTCGGAGTTTTTCTTGATCATTGAAGTGAGCTGTTCGAGGCACAGGGGCTGAAATTTCCCAAAATACTTTTGGTTCAAAAAATTTTTGTGATCTATTTTGGAGAACCTCAACGGCAGCCCAAATTCTTTGTCCATCAAATCGAGGCTACTAAACGCGCATACCTCATCATCGGAGCTGAGCATGAGATCGATCTCAAAGGATCGAAACCCCTTCTTATAGTTCACCTCAAAAGCTTGCAAAGAATTAGTTCCACTTTTTCCTTCGATACCTCCAAGAGAGCTGGCTATCCAGTAGAGTTCGGAAGAGGCCAAAAAGACCCAGCCCAAAATGCCCACCACTATCCCTAACACGGCAAAAACTAATAGGACCAGGGGGCGAACCTTTGTGGAAATAGAAGGGCGAAGCACGCGATGAATTCTATCATGAGAATCTCGAAATTGGAGCAATGCAGTCGCCGCTCAGAGTGTTCTTTCTATGGTAGGTGACTAACTAAGTCCGTTGACAGAAATCGATGGCGTAGCTACGCGGTTTTTTTGTATATTATCGAGGCAAACCGGTATCGCGTTAGCTTTCCCACCCCGACGTGCTCGACGATTCCTTGCTTTGAGGCCTCTTCGATAAGCTCGGTAACGCTGGTTCGCGAAATTTTCAAAAGCCCAACAACATCCACAATGCGGAACTCTTTTCCGAGTGACTTGTAAATGGCCATTAACCGAAATTGAATCGAAGAACCTGCCGATGTCTCGCTGTGCGGCGAGATCGCCACCGAAACCGGTTGTCGGGTGCTGAAGGTGTACTCGCCATTGGTGGATTTAATTTCGAGGGGGATTTTATTTACCAATAGCCATTGGCGTAGGCGTTTCACTCCCTGAAAAATTCGATACCTACACGACTCTCCGGTGTACAACTCGCCTGGAAATACTTTGTCGAACAGAGTAACCACACTAAAGGGCTTATAAAAGTCGGAGCACAGGGCAATGTAGAGCCGATGCATGGCCTGCCCTACTTTGAGAAAATCGCCTTTTGTCGTGGGACGTTGGTGATCCAGCTCCACAAGGCGCCGCGGGCCAGGTGCAGTAGGTCCCAGATGCCATAAAAAAGGCACCTCCACGGGCAGATCGGGAAAGCTCAAAAGCAGCCGATCCCGGAAACTTTTGTGGGGGGTTCCAAAATATAGGCTTAGGGCCCGTTTTCGATCATTAAAAAGGATGGCACGATGATATTCCAGATCACGAACAGTTTCCCAATGGCGTCGTGTTATCGCCTCGTTCTCAACTTGGGCAAGCTCCTGGCAAGCGGCCACGCTTCCCTTTGATAGGAACGCGTGCGTAATGGCCAGCCATTTTCGGGTGAAGAATTGTTCGAGACTGTTCGTAACGGACAGTAGGCCAAGAGAACGATTAAAGTGTGCCTCGGCTTGGGGGTAACGGTTGGAATAGAATTCGGCAATGCCAAGGTAACGGTGAACATTTGCTTGAAGTCCAAACATCCTATTTTGTTCAGCGTACGTTCGAAGCTCGGTGAGCAGGGGATCTATCTCGGTGAAGCGTTTCAGGTAACTTAGGCACTGTATGAGGTTACTTATTGCATTGATTTGAAAGTAGCGGTCAGGCTCTCGTGATAAGTATTCCTGTAAAAAAGGAACTGCCTCGGCATAGTCCCAGCGCTTCATCGCAAGGATACCTTTGTAAGAAAGGGCGATAGGTACCGCGGTTGTATCTATTTTATCGAGCAGCTCTCGGGCTTCCGAGTCGGCACCCAATCGGGCGAGGGCCATCGCGTACTCGGCCAGTTCCTGGTGCGTTGGCGGCCGTATAAACTTTTTACTCGGAGCGACGATTGGTCGCAATAAACTCAAGGCCAACTTGGGCAAGTTTGCGCGCACTGCCAGTGCAGCCACAGCGGCAAGGAACTCGAGTTTGATCTCTTTTCGCTTTATCTGCCTTAGGGCCTTTTGCGCGGCATTACCTTGTGCCTTGCGAATCAGAAGATCGATGACTTCCAGTTTTTTATTTAATGAACTGATCATGGCGACACTAATCTCTTGAGTTGATGCAGTAGATACCCTCATGCAGGTGGCCACCCTGGGATCCACAGCTATCCACGTAAGCGGCTCCGGCGCTCAGCCAGGTTGGGGTGATGCTATTGGCGTCGCCGATTATTCCGTTCTCCGAATTATTTCCCGAGGTCCATGCGCTACACGACATGGAGGCATCAGTTCCTGCCGCCCGCGTACCGTCGGAGTTACTACCGGTCCAAGCGCTCTGGGAGTTGAGGGTGACACCATTCTCATTGTATTTAATTGCGCTGGAAAGAGTTCCTCCCCACAGGGCAGGCCCATCCGACACAATCGTTTCGCCTTGCGCGTTTTTAACTGAGGCGGTTGGGAAAAAGGAGATTCGATTCCGGACATCATTATTTGAATCAGAAAGTATCGCGCGCCAGACACCGGGAAGACCTTTCGTTTTCGCTCCTGCATCGGCAAAGGCCGCGCAAGTCGAGTCGGCACCGGCGAGTCCACCTAAGCTTCCCCGTAGCGGCGCGGTTAGAAACAGAGTGTGTGCCGAGTATCCTACATTAAATCGACACCGCAGATTAGTTACTGAAGTGTTGAAGTACTGCGGAGCATCCGACGCGACAGAGTCAGTAAAGATTTTAAGGGAGCTAGAATTGGTCAGGTTGTAAGCCACTTCGTTGCCCACATATTGTTTGGAGGCAAGGGCGCCTTGGCCCAAGGGCAGACTTTGATCCCCGTTTAATGCGGTCAGTTGAAAAAGGGCCCCGCTTTTTCGGATTTGGAGTTCCAGAAAAGTGGCCCCCGCAAACTGGGCACTCGAGTTTGATTGGCCTAAAACGCAGAATGCATCCAGCTCAGTCGGTGGCACGGTCACCCCAGGGTTAACTAATGTCTCTGCGGTCACCTTTTGATATTCAAAAAAACCGCTGTCCCCAATTAAAGTGAGAAGAGTGCCATCCAAACTCAATTTTATCTTCTCGGCCGCAATTGCGCCAAGGTCGACTAGCGCGGGCGAACCGTCGAAATAGTACTTGTGAGCCAACGCTGAGGAAACTACCCGAACGATAGTAATTTTTGCCGGAGCTTCCACCCTGAAATAGTCTTTCGGCCTAATGCCGAGACTGCCATCGGCGTCGGCTTTATATCTCCGGCTTGAGTTCGTGCCGGCCGTGCACGAAAGCAATGCGAGACCCAGCGCGACCAATAACGAAACAAATTTAAAACGGCGCCTCTTCACGTGCCTCCACTTACGGCCAACGGACCCGAAGTCGAATGCGGAAACAAATCTGGGGGGATATTTACAGTATAGCAATAATCTATCGACGATAGGTGAGCTTTCCCAGGCTCAAATTATGAAGATTGTGAAGATTTCTTCACAATCTCACAGCACCTCCGACGCTGGTAACGGAAAATGTCAATGGAGCGGTTATTTGAATTCCCGTACCTTGAATAGACGCTCTCACTTCCTCAAAACACCAAGGAATTTTATGCCCGTAAAAAAGAACGCCCATTTTCGATTCCGATTGAACTTCGCAGCCTTAGTTCTTTTGGCCTCAA
>JAYVQZ010000256.1:0-7546 GCA_043776735.1 Deltaproteobacteria bacterium
TCTCTTGCTTTCGGGCACGATAACTCTGTTTTCCCTGTGTTTTGTGTTGGGAGCCGCCCTATTGGTCTCATTTGTAGAACTGCCGGTAGGTAGGTATCTCGACGCCGCCAATGTCTTTCTTGCATCCGGCATGGCGCCTTACGTTCTAATATTTTTTCGCAGACCGAGGCGCTCCTTGGGAGCTAAAAGTTATTTGCCAGCATAAGCACGGGTTAGTTTACCTGCTGGTTCTTCAATCGTGGACTATGGCCTGGGCTGTGGCCCCTGCGGCACCTCTCAAAACGTGCGCCCTATAAACCGGCAAGGGTTCCGACACTTTGGAGTTCGGTATCACCGTTCGCTGTCCCCACTGGGTCAAGAAATTTCCTGAAGAAGCCAAGAGGTCCATTTTTCAGCCCGCCTTCAATAAAATGGACGCCAAGAAAATCTGGTTTCGAACAAAAACCAAAAACCTACCCCTTTCCCAAATTTCCGTTGTTTTTCTTATTATTCTTATCGCGCTTTGGCTTGCCCTTGGGTTTCTTACCCGGCGTTCTCATTTTTGGGCTTGAGTCAGATAATTTGCCCAGCCCACATTTATCGACGTTAGGCCCAGGAAGCGCCAGAGGAGCTGAATTATCGAGAAGTAGGGTTTCCACCTCACCGATGCTATCGCGCAGCCGTTGAATCATTCGGGATGTCAGATCGTATGGTTTTGCTTCCCTCTCGGCCTGTTTAAATGCCTCCGTGTTCATCATCAGTCGAATGGCTGGAAGGACCTCTTTCATAGCCGCAGGATCGCGCGCCAGCCAGCTCATCTGTTCGGCCGCCATGGCTACCTGTGCGGGATGCAACTCCTCAGCAATCATTTTTGCCACGGCCTTAAACGCCTGATGATTGATCTTCTGCTCATAAATTTCCTCATGCACTTCGTACCAGGCTCTAAACTCGGGGCTCCATTTCACTTCACCCGTTTTGGGGCCAGGACGGGAACTGAAAGTTCCAAATACGCTGATCGGAAAACGTCCTATGTCGGCATAAGTGGACATTCGCGTCGATCGCCACAGCGACTCAAACTTGGGGTCATTCGCCCATTCCGGCTCGAGCAGGTACATTTCTGCAAATGAGGAACCGTACTCCTTATGGCTCTTTAAGAACGTCTCCGCCAGCTCCGGAAACTCGGAACGTACGAAGGGGAGATCAAACACGGCCTTCATTCGCCGGATGTTCTCATTGGAAGGAAACATCTCATCTGTTGTGGCAGCACGAAGGGTTTCACTTGCACGAGCCTGGAAGTCTTTCTTTGAGGCAGCAGTCCATTTTATCTGCGCGGCAAATTCGATAAGCTTACGGCGCTTGCCCACGTTACGCGGATTCAACAAATTGTCGAAAAGCTCCGAATGCTCCGATTTGGTCTTGGGGTGGTAATTGAAATCCACAGGAAAGCCGGTCTTGGGATCGAAGTACACTTCCTTGTCATCACTGGTCGTGTAGAACCAACCATGCCCGTAGTTCTTTGATTCTTCGGGCATCTCGGGTGCGGTGTAAATGCCTCCTGCGTACGTGCGTGGCTCTGGTTGGACCCAACTTCTGGAGTTACCGACTACGGCTTGGCCAGACGTTCTGTACACGTTCTGTCGATCGTAGGCGGCTCGCTTTATCTTGTCGCCCAACACTTCATGCGCCTCAACCACCTCTTTAAACTTTACGATGGCCTGATCTACGTTGGGTTCGGCGGTGGAATCAGGGTGATACTTAAGTACGAGCCGCCGGAAGGCCTTTCCGACCTCTTTTTCTGTCGCCTCGGGATGTACGCCTAGCACTTGGTACCAGTCGGCAGCAAACAGAGGGCCGGTAAGTAGGCAGAGAAGAAAAAGGGCTCTTAACATGGATGGCCTCCGGCCGATTATACCGTAACAGCGACGGGACACACGGCCCCACTTGATTTCGGAGAGAGACGCTGCCCGTCAGATCCACTTGATTGCGTGATGCATCAACAATTTTCGGTAATTGAACTAAGATGGTTTATCTGTGGTTCCCAGATCTGTTGGGTTAAAAAGCTACCCGGTGCTAGACAGAGTAAATAAGTACGGCAAGTTACAATGGGTGACAGCAATCTATGACCTTATCCCATATGACCGCAGGTTCGGGTGACGAACACTCGAAGTTATCCAATCGAAATTTTGGTTTTGTGCTGACATTTATGACTTTGGTTATCGGATCGTGGCCATTGCTTTGGGGACTGCCTGCGAGGACACCTTTTTTTATTTTCTCTCTCGGACTCTTGATCTTAGCGGCTCTTTTTCCCAAGCCCCTTCATTGGCCAAAAGTGGGTTGGATGGCTGTCACCGCTCGGATTGCGAAGGTCGTTACCTTCCTTCTGCTGGCTGTGATATTTTTACTGGTGATTTTACCGGTCGGGGTCATTTTTCGAATTATCGGCAGAGATATCATGCTCCGAAAATTCGAGCCTAAGTTGACCTCATACTGGGTAGATCGGTGTGTTGAGATCCAGTCCGGGGATTTGCGACGCCTCTACTAAAGGAGATTCAAGTGTCCTTCCTGCCAGAACTTTGGGGCTTTTTGAAAACCCGAAAAAAATTGTGGCTCTTGCCAGTGCTAGTTTTGATGGCAACGTTAATGATCCTGGTTTTGGTCGGCGGAAACCCCACTGTTGCCCCATTTATCTACACCCTTTTTTAATATGCGATGCCTTGGAATATCCGCTTTTTACCACGACAGCGCAGCCGCCCTTATCTCGGACGGTGAGATAGTTGCCGCCGCTCAGGAGGAGCGTTTTACCCGAATAAAACACGATGCGGGTTACCCGGTTAACGCCGTTGAGTATTGCCTGAGGGAGGCTAACTGTAAGCTGGGTGACGTGGACTATGTGGTCTACTACGAAAAACCCTTCATTAAATTCGAACGGCTTTTGGAGACTTACTTCGCCTTCGCCCCTCGCGGCTTTGACTCTTTTCGAACTTCGATGCCAGTCTGGTTTCAAGAAAAGCTCTTTCAAAAAGAGATGCTGGTTAAACAGCTAAAACGGATTTCTCCCGACTACGATTGGAATGAGAGGCTTCTTTTTTCGGAACATCATTTAAGTCACGCCGCAAGCGCATTTTATCCCTCTCCATTTCGAAATGCGGCCATCTTGACGATGGACGGAGTGGGCGAGTGGACCACCACGTCACTATCGCTCGGTAATGAAAACAAGATCGAAATTACAAAGGAGATTCATTTCCCCCATTCGCTTGGCCTATTGTACTCGGCCTTCACCTATTTTTTGGGCTTTAAGGTAAATTCCGGCGAGTATAAAGTCATGGGGCTGGCTCCGTACGGAAAGCCTAGATTTTTTGCTAAAGTTATGGAAACAGTTATCGATGTGAAAGAGGACGGCTCCTTCCGGCTCAATCTTGATTTCTTTGATTACTGCACCGGGCTTAAAATGACGACTGAAAAGTTTAGCCGCATTTTTGGTATTTCTGCCCGCAAAACTGAAGCCGCCCTGACTCAAGTACACATGGATATCGCGGCGACTATTCAGGCTGTGACCGAAGAGATAGTCCTTCGGCTAACACGTGCCATTTCCAAAGAGACTGGAATGCGCAACCTCTGTCTCGCAGGCGGAGTAGCCTTGAATTGCGTCGCCAATGGGAAAATTTTACGGGATGGAAAATTCGACGGCCTTTGGATTCAGCCTGCAGCTGGTGACGCGGGCGGGGCCCTCGGGGCAGCTTTGGCCGCCTACCATGGTCAATTGGGCCGACCTCGAAGAGAAGGGCTAGCGAACCGCGATAAGATGAATGGAGCCTATTTGGGCCCTGCATTTACTTCGACCGACGTAGAAATTCGAATGCAATCCTTGAAAGCAAAGTTCCATCGCCTCTCCCAGGACCAGCTTATAGAACGCTGCGTGGACGCTTTGGAGAATGAGAAGGCGTTGGGTTGGTTTCAGTCCCGCATGGAGTTCGGTCCGCGTGCCTTGGGAAGCCGTTCTATTTTGGCAGACGCGAGATCGGTGAAAATGCAGTCGGTCTTAAATCTTAAAGTGAAGTTTAGGGAGTCCTTTCGTCCTTTTGCGCCCATCATTCTTCGAGAAGATTTAGAGGAGTGGTTTGAACTTAGTCAGGACAGTCCGTACATGCTGCTTGTTGCGCCTATTCGTATGGACAAAAGAAAAAAGATGTCCGTTAAGGAGGAGGCGCTTTTTGGAATCGATAAACTGAAGATTCCACGTTCCACAATTCCTGCCGTGACCCACGTTGACTACTCGGCCCGTATCCAAACCGTGCACGCAGAAAGCCATCCGCGGCTTTATAAATTGCTAAAAGCTTTTAAGGCTAGAACTAATTGCCCGGTACTGGTGAACACCAGTTTCAACGTACGGGGGGAGCCGATCGTCGGGTCTCCTGAGGATGCGTTTCGCTG
The DNA here is from genome assembly GCA_043776735.1 of Deltaproteobacteria bacterium. GTDB lineage: Bacteria > Bdellovibrionota > FAC87 > UBA2466 > UBA2466 > JBGSST01. Next base: position 4,411 of record JAYVQZ010000256.1, read on the forward strand.
TTTCATGGGAACTGATTTGGATGTCTTAGCCATTGAGGACTGTTTTTTCCTCAAAGAGGAACAAGATTCCAGTCTGAAGGAAAATTCTACCAATTTATTCGAACTCGATTAGACCGTTATGAATTGCATCGCCCGAATCAGCTCATAAACATTCTGCTTGAAGCCGACGTTATCGATTTCAATTACCAGACGCGATAATTTCTCTGAGTTCTTTTCCAGACCGTAAATGTCCTCGTCTTGAGTTTGTAGGCATGGGTAAGCGCTATCCTAGCTCGAATAGGCGGACGCAAAGAAGGTTTTGGCCGCGTAGGAATTCTTTAATAATCGTCGAATCAACTTCCCTGGCCTATCTACTTTGCACCGCGTTGGACGATTCATTTTTGTTAAGCTAATAGGCTTTGTTAGTAATTTTTTTGAGCCAAGGTTCCCAGGCAGCTTTCCACCGGATCCGAGGAATACGCCCATTTCGCTTTAGCCGGCGCTGGGCCCGGAAGATTCCTAGCTGCACAAAACTTATCGAGCTCGTTTTTCTTCCAAAGGGAAAAAGCGGCGCCGTGATAACTATCAGACAGCTTAGAGCAAACACGGAATCTTAGACGATCCTTTGCCTGTAGTTGCCGAGGCAGAGGCACCCATGCCCTCAGGTAATCCAGCTCCCCGTCAGGATCTCGTCCCGCGTACAATGGAATTTCATTCCACCAAACCTCAATCTCTGGGCCGCCCCCAATGGTAAGCCAATGGCTTCCTACCAGGCGCTGAATTTCCACCTCAGTAGGACGCAAAATAAAACAACCATCGCTCCCCTGCGTTGAATTTTCGTTGAACGGTATCAAGTTAACAAAAGGACTTTTTGTCGTTAGAACGGTCCGGGTCTCGGAGCTACGTTTATGTGGGACAGGAGTGATGTTGTATTCCCAAATAAATTTTTCTTTAACCGTGGGTTCCACTTTGTAAACCGCAGACTGGCCCAGTTTATTTCTTGAAAGAGAATCACCAGGTGGAGGGTAAATGCGAGTGAAAAAAGGGTCCTTATCGAGTCGATTGACGAGGTAGGGATTAAGACAGACCACATAATCTGCTTTAAACGAATCGTGAATGACAGGAAACGGGAGAAGCTTCCCAGTCTTCAACAGGCTGCGCTCTTTAAAAAGACTAGGGGAAATTTTTGCCAACAACGCGGGCTCCCAGAGATCCACAAACCGAACGTCGGGTCGACGGTACAAAAGGAAGGCTCCCGTTTCCCATTCACAGTTGAACACTTTTTTTCCATTGGCTTCTGCTGGAATCGCATCCATTGAGGCCAAGGGAACTTCAGGATTCAAATTAAACTTAGCCCCTTTTCCATAAAAGTTAACAAGCGAAAACCAGTTTCCCAAGATAGCCAAACAACCAAAACCCACCAAGATACGCTTAGTAGAGAAGAGTCCCTCAAGCCGGTAAAGGCATATCCCGAGAAACAAAAGGGTGCAGGGGATGGCGTACTCTGTCCCACGCGGCTGAAAGGCGGATACGATCCAAAGAAAGGAGCTCAGTAAGCCTAACAGAAAAAAATCTTGGCGCTCTTGGTGGGATCTCCAGGATCTGGTTTGATAACTCTCAAATAGGAACCCACCAAAAATGATCAGAATAAAAAAAGCGTACCGTTCAAAAAAGATATCTGCACGCTCCGGGACACTCTCGATGGGCATTTCGGAGGCCACCAAATGAATCTCGTTTAGGGCAATGAAATTGACCCGGCTCGCCCATTCCACATTCTTTGGAAACGAAGGGTGTATCAATAGGCTGCCCAATAGCCCCAAGGTTCCCCAAACGCAGACTTTTCTCATCTGCGAATCTTTTCGCTGAAACACAAAAATGCCGTAGGCGAAAAATAACACGGCGAGCGGCATTAGAACTAAGGGATAGCCCCAGCCAAAAAATGCCGCAAAGAGGAGTGCGGCCGGTGGAGATCGGTAGAGAAGAGAGACGACTAGCCCAGAGAAACAGGCCATCGCCCAAACGTGGGGCCGGTACAGAAAGATTCGCGTTGCAAAGTTTGAATTGAGAAAGGCACTGCCCGCAATGAGCGCCGCCCACGGAGAGAAAAGAAATCGGCTAAGCCCAATATAAAGGACGACCAGCACTGAGAGTGACATTAAATAAAGGGAGACGTCGACCCCCACCTCTCCAGCCATCTTAAAAAAGAGACCATTCAACAAATTGAAGATGAGATAGCGATCTCCAAAGGATTTCCCCCAGCCGAGATCCTCGGCTTGGGGCAATTTTAACAATGGCCCATGAGTGGCAGTTTCGCGCGCTAACGCAAGGTAGATAAACGTGTCCGGATCCGACAAATGGATGTGCCGAAGTTTTATCCAAAAAAAACCATGGATCAAAAGCACCAGACCGAGACCAAGCCAAAAGTACTTAGGTAAGCTTACCCTGTTTAGAATGGCTGGCACTGAGCACCCACGTTTGATTAGTAAACTGGAATTTTACCTGACATTACGAGCTCAAGAGCTATTTTTCTCAGCTGATACCCAGCGGAAAGGAACGAAACGCCGCTAAGTTTGAGGACGCGTAGGCGAGAAACAGGGGAGCACTCTAAATTATGGCAAGTCGGGAGGCACTTCTGGCGCAGCTTTGGGAACCAAATCTAAGTCTGGGTTTATTGGCCTATACCTCAAGTGCGATTTATGCCATGGCAATTGACCAGCTAAACAATCGATTGCCGAACCACGTTGCCCGGCAGTGAGGTACGTCCGGTCAATAAACTGGGATGGTCTGCACGCGGTAAATATTGGGAGGTACAGAAAAGGAGTTCTGGTTCACTGGACTAAGAATTCCAGTGTTAGAAACGGCAAACTGGAAATATGTCGTGTCGGCTGAAGTCACAAAAACAGATCTTCCCAAGGGGTCCACGCTGATTGATTTAGGCATCGGTATTGCCTTCACGCTGATGATGGCCCCATCCAAAGTTCCATCAGAATTCATCCCGTAGCTCGTAACCGTATTCGCAGACAAATCGCTGATATAGACAAACCGGCCCAGGGGATCCAACGCGAACTGCAGTTCAGTGCCGTAACCAGAGACTTGATCGCCCGACGCCGCTGACCATGTTTTTGATGAGTCTAGTTTATAGGAACTCACCCTTCCT
>JAYVQZ010000257.1:0-7541 GCA_043776735.1 Deltaproteobacteria bacterium
GACCCCAGGAATCGCTGAAGCAGAGCAGGAAATCGATCGTGACATAGAGCGTCGAGTCAGTCTTGCTAACTATTCGCTCCCGCATGCCACTATCGCAGACTTCGGCAAAGGTTATTTCATAGCCAAATGGATCGAAGGAGAGACCGGGGATGAGTTTTTGAAGCGATGGGAAAAAGCTAACTACTCCACGCCTCCCGCCGAGATTCAAAATCAAATATTAAAATTAAATGAGCTCATCCAACAATCGATCGCCCAAGGAATCTACGTAAGAAACCTTCGCCCCTCACATCTTGTCTGGTCCAAAGAACAACAGTGGGTGATCGTTAATTCTGGATCCATAAAGACTGGCATGGCTTCCGAGGACATCCTTGCTCGCTATAAGGAACGGTTCGGAAGGCGCTGGGCGGAGCGATACCTAGGGACTACGTGTGCCGCTCATTTCAACAAGGGAATCCAATGAAGTCGATGATTGCTCTAATTCTTTTTGGCCTGCATTTTTCAATCCAACTCCAGGCAGACGATAGAAAAATTCAATTCGTTATCGATCTCGATGAAACATTGATTTTCACCGATGTTCGAAAGCTCTCTGAGGAAAAAAAGAAGGACCTAGAAAGAGCGGGAAGTGTGGTATCCGGTGGAAAAAAGGTTTATCGCCTAGCTCACGGAGCCCGGGAGTTTGTTCTCTCCTTGGCCAATATTGACACTCATGAAGTTGAGATTGGTGTCTTTAGCGCCTATGCCAATCCGGTTAGAAACACTGAAGTTTCCGCCAACATGTGGAGAGTATTCCGCTGGGGCTATTCCTCTCCGTTCGCCTTCGTCTGGTCGGAAGACCGCACTAAATTTGTGGGTGCTTCAAACACGCCGTATTACTGGAATGCCCAGCCCGAGCACACTATTTTTCTCGGAGAAACAAAAAAGGACCTTAAAAGCATTCCCAATTCCCAAAACGCCGTCTCCATTTTGATAGACGATTCACCGGGGAATATGCTTCGGGGACAAGAGAAGAGTCTAGTGTGGGTGCGAAACCAAACGGTTGAGGGGGAGTTGATACGTGTGCGAGGCCTTATTGACCTTGCTATTGAGACAGCCGAGAAAAAGAACATACCCCTTCTAGAGGCATTATGGAAACTTCAGTGGCTTACTCATTCCGATGGCCGATTGGAATACAATCAGAGACTGGCCGAACATCCAGAACTCTACTTGAGAGGATTAGCCCGATTCAGGGAAGTGAATTCACGATTTCAGCCGCTTGTGGCTCATCTGGAACCAGTATCTACCCCCCTCTTTGACCGAAAAAGCCCTGGCCCAGTAGTCTTTCCAAAAGCAATCCCTCCGGTTTTTACGCCCCCGCCTTTCGCGCTTCCTTCAATTCCCGCAATGGCCCCAAATAAGGCGTTGCCTCCGCTTTTCAATCCGGCCCTTTCTGTGGCCATTTCGAGAGAGGAGCGAAAGGAGATGGAGGCAAAATACGTAATGCTCAATTTGATCGACGTTCCTTTCGCAAAGGTGGAACCAGTCGGAGAATTAGGTCGAGTCAATATCCCCGCCGGAGTTCGCGGATCGGAATGGTTAAGATATTGGTCAAATATTGGGAGGCCGTTGGGCGTCCCCGAGATGGCAGGACTCATTCGCTTGCTAAACACGCTGGTGACGAACGGGATTTACATCGAGCAGCTTCGCCCTCAAGACACCCTTTGGAACGGTAAAGAATGGGTGATCGTAAAGTGCGGTTCTATTACAAACCTACCCCCAGAGGAGATTGTGGAACGCTACCTCGTGCGGATTGGGCGGCGGTGGGGAATCGACCTTCCTGTTAGTGCCCCAGTATTAAGACCAGAGCCCACTCCCGTTGCTCACGTGGTTTCTACGCGACCACTCGACCAGGCTCCAAAGGAGATCCCCAATCCGACAGCCAGCTTAATGGCGCCTCCGTCTCTAGTCCCCGCTCCGATGGCGTCAGCGCTTTCCCCTGCCCGCCCGCTTCTACCGATAAAGGCAGAAATTGGACCGCCGCTAGCCCCCATTCCGGCCCCTGCGGCAAAGTGGGAGAGCATTCCCCATCCCCCTCGGCTTCTGGCGGACGCGCCAAGGGCTGGTCTTCGGCAACCCCAAATATCGAACCCTGACCGGTCTTTGGCTTCCAAAGCGATGACACCGACCGTCTTAACTCCAGTCCCCGAATCATCCCACCGCGAGTGCTCCAAGGAGATTGTGAAAACGGGCGAGACCTCGGACGAGAAGGAACGAGAGAAGGACAAAAAGAAAAAGAAGAAGAAAAACTGATGGCCTGCCTATGGTCGCCCCTCCCTACCCCCCTTTTTTTTTGGTGAATCACCTCAAGGTTGTCGTTATTTAGGACGTCAGGTAACTTTCAGGCGCACTTGGAAAACGGGAGGGGGGCCAATAAAAACTGCAGCAACGTTGGGCCGGATTGGGAGCACCATTGCGCTGGGTGCCATGAAAAACACCCTCTGGGACGTCGTAGTCATTGGGGCTGGGCATAATGGCCTTGTCTGTGCGGCTTACCTGGCAAAAGCCGGAAAAAAAGTATTAGTCCTGGAGGCCCGATCGGTAGTGGGCGGTGCCGCCACGTTAGAGGAGGTCCTTCCTGGCATTCGCATGTCGCCCTGCGCTTACGTTGTAGGACTTCTTCATACCAAAGTGATCTCGGAATTAGGATTGAAAGAGGCCGGCTTTACGTGGTTTCCGGCTACGGGCGGAATGTTTGTTCCCTTTGAGGACGGTAGTAGTGTTCAGCTGTGGAACGATGACGAGCGCTGCGGAGAGGAGATCCGAAAATTTTCTCCAAAGAGCGTTGCTGGATGGAAGGCGATGAGCGCTCTTAAAACCCGGCTACGCGATAAAATTCGCCCTGATGGCGATGGCGACTTGTGGATAGGGCCTCCTCCTTCCCTTGAAGTGGTGGAGTCACGACTAAAAGGGGACCCCGACGCGCGGTCTCTCCTTTTTGAGTGGTCGATGGCTGAACTTGTTGAAAAATTCTTCGACGATGAAAAGTTACAGTTAGCCTACATGGGTCAAGGGGTGATCGGCACTAAAGCAAGTCCGTTTCAAAAAGGGACTGCCTCAGTACACTTCCATCATGCCTCAGGACGCATGGACGGAATGGACGACACCTGGGGATATGTAAAAGGAGGAATGGGAATGGTCTCTTTCCTTTTGTGCGACATTGCCCAAAATCTCGGGGTGGCCATCGCGACCCAAACGCAGGTCACAAAAATTCTGCCTGGAGAAGGGGTCGAACTTGCCGGAGGAGCCAAGATCCGCGCGCACGTAGTAATCTCCAATGCCGACCCCAAAACCACCTTGTCGCTTGTCGGATCCGCTGCTGACCTCAAATGGAAGGCCAAAGTGGATTCCATTCAAATGACTGGCTGTTGTATGAAGCTCAATGTCGCTCTCAAAGAGCTTCCCAATTTTACCGCAAGACCGGGAATCAACGAGCCCCACCACACCGCACAGGTAAACACTCCCCTTTCAAAACAAGAGTGGAAGGACGGTTTCCAGGCCATGGAGAGGGGAGAGCTTCCCAAGCGGCTTTGGACAGAACTTTACTTTCATACGGCCTATGACACCTCAGTTTCCAGAGACGGCATTCACACTATGTCGGTTTTTTCTCAATATGTGCCATACGAATTTAAATCGGGGGACTGGGATACCCGGCGGGAAGAGGCCGGAGATCTCGCGCTAGCGGCTATTGCTCGTTTTGCCAGCAACATCCCCGATTCCGTAATGCATAGGGTGATCATGGGACCACCCGACATTGAGAAAAAAGTAGGGTTGCATGGTGGTCATATTTTTCAGGGTGAAATTTTGCCCGACAATCTTTGGCACAATCGCTTGGCGCCAAAAACGCCCATGCCTGGAGTTTACCTATGTGGCGCTGGAATCCATCCCGGGGGAAGTGTCATTGGGGTAAATGGCAGAAATGCGGCGATGGAAGTTTTAGCAAAAGAATCGATTTAAGTTGGGGAGATGCGATGGAGAAAATTCATACCACGTTGCCAGCGAAGTATTACAACGATCCAGATCACTTTAAAAAAGAGACGGAACATTTTTTTGCAAACCGTTGGACCTGCGTTGGCCGTGCGGACGAAGTGCCGTTGGCAGGCGATTTTGTAAAGAAAGAGTTATTAGGAGAAAGCCTGCTCGTGGTGCGAGGCAAAGACAGCAAGGTAAGAACGTTCTATAATATCTGCCGTCACCGAGGAACCCAACTCTGCCAAAAAGACAAAGGAAAGTTCCTTGGCAGCATTCAGTGCCCCTACCACGCGTGGACTTACAACCTTGAAGGAAAACTCTCCGGCGCCCCGCACATGAGTGAAACGAAAGGATTTCTCCAGGACGATTGGCCGCTCCATCAAGCGCTTACAGAAATCTGGGAAGGAAATGTCTTCATTTCGCTTAGCAAAAATCCAATGTCTCTGGGAGACCAGCTGGGTGAGATGGAAACCAAATTTGCAAACTGGCGAATGGGCGACCTGAGATTAGGAAAGCGAATTGTTTATGACATTAAAGCCAACTGGAAACTCATCGTTCAAAACTATTCTGAGTGTTTACATTGCCCGGTGATTCATCCGGCCCTGGCCAAACTCTCAAACTACCTTAGCGGAGATAACGATCCCGCTGAGGGTAGTATGCTGGGAGGAAAAATGAGTCTCGCTCAGGGGTGCAGTACCATGACCCTTTCAGGAAAATCGGCGCGTTTACCCCTTCCCCATCTTACCGAAAATGAGAAGCGGCACGTCTATTACTACGCACTGCTACCGAACCTTCTGTTGAGTCCCCACCCTGACTACGTGATGACCCATACGATCTGGCCCCTCGCATTCAATCAGACTCAAGTGATCTGTGAATTCCATTTTCTTCCCGAAGAGATGGCAAAGCCTGGGTTTTCGGCCGAAGACGCTGTTGAGTTTTGGGATCTCACCAATAAGCAGGACTGGGAGGTGTCGGAATGGTCGCAAAAAGGTCTGCAGTCCAGGGCGTATAGCCCTGGGCCCTATTCGCACCGTGAATCGCTTCTCCACGATCTTGATTGCATCGTGTCACGAGAACTCAATTAGAGAACAGCGAAGGTTTACTATTCGTTCCTGAAAACCCAAAGTTTTGCCGAAAAGAAGGGAACTGGAACCCTCTTTTTCTATGCCTTCTTTTCTTCACCTCCTTATTGCCCTTCTTAGCCTCGGACTCTCGGGGGCCATCTCTGGTGAGGAGAGCCGTGTGGGGTCGACATGGGAGCCCTCATCCGATCAGGTTCTTTTGCACCGTCTAACGAAGATTCTTCTCCACAATTCCTCCCGATTTAATCGCCCCGCAACCGAACCGGTTGTGGCGGCCACTTGCGTTCTAGCGCCAACGATCTCAGACTTTTATGACAGTAATGCCGCAAAATTAACGAGCAGCGCGGTGGCTTCGTTACCCCCTCTTTCGCTGGCTAAGTCGTCTTCCAATCTCAAAGAGGTCTTCGGACTGCTTCGGCAGACCAAAACAGGACGAGCCGTGCTCGCCAAATTTGAGCCAAAGTTTGGCTTCGAAGTAAAAGTCGACCAATTTGCTTCTGCCATGAACCAAGCGGACCGGCGAAAAGCCTCCGCCCTCTTCGACCTCGAAAAAAAAACCATCTACATCGATCGCAAGGAAACCATTGGAAATCTTGCCCCTATCTTGCTTCATGAGATGGTACATAGTCTCGATAAGGATTACCTCCGTGCTGTAGAACGAGAAAAAGAACTGTGGGCAGAGTTCGACCGGGATCTCGACGTCCTATTGAAATCAGTTGCACGACGGACGGGCAAGATAGCGGAGGAGCTTGAAGAGAGCGATTACCTCTCGAGTGAACTTACCGACATCGTTCGCATGAAGCTGGCTATGGAGCAGTTTCGTGACGTTCGGGTCTACCGGGCTGAGCGTGTGGCATACGATCTCTACTTCGATGTCCTTCGCGAACTGGCAGATCAGTATCCTGATTTCTACATCAAAAAAAGCCGCAGACTTAGCTCCTTGCATGCCTTTTCCGACCACGAGCTAACCCGGGTAGAGGGACTCTCTGGGGTCACCATTACAAAGTACCGAAACGGAATATGCCGCGCCTTCAAGTAATATCCAGTACTTACATGACACCTCCTTGAACCAAAACAGCCCCTGTGTTACTCCCTCGGCGTGGTTACTCTGCAACAAGCCTGTGAACTTCTCCTAACGGGGGAAGTGGTCGCCGTTCCGACGGAAACGGTCTATGGACTTGCGGCCAATGCCTTGAATCCCATTGCGGTAGCCAAGATCTTTGCCCTTAAACAGAGGCCAACTTTCCATCCTCTCATCGTGCACGAATCTTCTATGGATCGAGCCGCGCGCTGGGTAGTAGAGTTTCCCAGACCGGCTCAGATCTTGGCAGACGCCTTTTGGCCAGGGCCTTTGACAATGGTGCTTCCCAAACGCTCTGAGATTGCAGATCTAGTCACAGGGGGAATGCCCTCGGTTGGCATTCGCGTCCCCAAACATGAGCTGACATTAGAATTAATCCGTTTGGCGGGTGTGCCCCTAGCTGCACCTAGTGCAAACCTCTTTGGAAAGATCAGCCCCACTACGGCGCTCCACGTAACCGACAGTTTAGAGGTTCCCGTGTTAGATGGTGGCCCTTGTGGGATCGGTCTAGAAAGTACGATCTTAGGTTGGACCGGACGGGGATTCAAATTACTGAGATTGGGCGGACTCTCTGTAGAGGCCATAGAAGAAAAAATTGGTTCGATCGACCAATCCCCCTCAGAAAAATCAATCGCTCCTGGAATGCTTAAGGCCCACTACCAGCCTTCTACGCCATTGCGTTTTCGCCAGCCGGGGCAAACGCCCAACCGATCGGGCGTTGGGCTTCTCACCTTGAACGCCAACGAAAAGGGTTTTGAACGAATCTTTTCGCTCTCTGCGAAGGGAGATCTCCAGGAGGCTGCAGCTCACCTGTTTGAAGGCCTTCGCTTTCTCGATGGCGCCGGACTGACAGAAATCTGGGTAGACCGCGTTCCCGAAGTGGGAATCGGGCGCGCTATCAACGACCGCCTCATTCGCGCCAGCCATATCAATAAACAATAGGGACTACGTTGACGGATACGAAAGGCTATTCAATCTCAGGAAGCTTCTTGCTGTTCACAAGCTCGCGCAGGTCATTTTTATAAGCGCGGATCTTATCGAGAATTTTTGTATCTGGACTTTGTCCACCGGCTCCCAAAATTTGGGCGGCGAGGATGCCTGCATTATAGGCATTGCCAATGGCGACCGTAGCCACGGGAACACCTTTTGGCATTTGTACGATCGATAATAAAGCATCGTTTCCCTGCAACGGCCCTACAGGAACTGGAACCCCCACCACTGGCAATTCCGAAAAGGCAGCAACCATTCCCGGTAAATGAGCGGCACCGCCAGCCCCGGCAATAATTACGCGAACGCCCCGCCCGCGGGCTGAAGTGGCAAATTCTGCCAGCTCGTCCGGCGTCCGATGTGCTGAGACAACCAAGGTCTCAAAA
>JAYVQZ010000258.1:0-7522 GCA_043776735.1 Deltaproteobacteria bacterium
GTGGACGATCGGGAGAGGCAACTCCCACGGCGACCGTCGATTTAGGAAAGCCGGCTTATAAGCTAGGAATTGCGCAAATAGATGTGGGTTGGGGAAGTCACCAGCTCAAAGTGAAAGTGGAGACACCCCGGACGGTCTATCGAGTGCGTGATAACGTCACTGCCGAAATTTCAGTTCAGGACTCCCAGGGCAAGATGGTGAAGGGCGCCGACGTGGCGGTTGCTGTGGTCGATGAAGGGCTACTCAACCTGATGCCTAACGATTCCTGGGATCTCTTAACTGCGATGATGAATCGGAGGCCTTACGAAATTGAAAACGCCACTGCCGCAATGCATGTGATTGGCAAACGCCATTTTGGATTAAAGGCGTTACCGGCCGGCGGCGGCGGAGGAAACCAGCCAACGCGGGAACTTTTCGACACGTTGCTTTTTTGGAAAGCGAGTTTAAAAACCGACGCTAAGGGAAGGGCGCTTGTTCAGATCCCTCTCAATGATTCTCTTACCAGTTTTCGGATAGTGGCAATTGCAGCCGCTGATTTGGATAAGTTTGGAACGGGAAAAACGTCGGTAAGATCGAATCAAGACCTGATGCTTTTTTCGGGTGTTTCTCCCGTGGCGCGTGAAGGCGACAATACGGAAGCCTTGCTCACCTTAAGAAATGCTTCCGATACTCCTCTTGCCGTTCAAGCCACGATCGCAGTGACTGGAATTCGGGAAAAGTTTCCTGTAAAAAAGGTGGCTCTCAAACCTGGCGAAACCAAGATTGTAGCGTGGCCTCTAGTCATTCCCCGTGGAGTAAGTTTGCTCAGTTATGTTTTTGAGGCAGTGGGACAGAATAAAATTCGCGATAAGGTTAGGGTGTCACAGGCGATTTCTCCTGAGGTACCGATTCGTGTTTTACAAGCGACGTTGGAACAATTGATACAGCCTGTAGAGCTACCTGTGGAGCTACCGAAGGGGGCCATTCCTGGGATGGGCGGAATTCGAGTGGATTTTCAGCCTACCCTGCTTGCTGGAGCCCAAAGCATACGAACCTATATGAAAGAGTATCCCTATACCTGTTTTGAGCAAGAAGTATCGCGGGCAGTCTCACTACGTGATGAGAAATTATGGAAAAACCTGCTCAAAGTAATACCGTTGCATCAAGATGCCGATGGCCTACTTAAGTACTTCCCCACACTACGGTACGGAAGCGAGTCCCTTACGGCCTATGTGATTGCTGTGGCTCACGAGGCAGGTTGGCCTATCCCTGAAGCTCTTAACGCTCCCCTGCTTGCGGGGTTGCATAAGTTCGTCGCAGGTCAAATCCAGCGGTCCTCGCATTTTGCGACACCCGATCTAGTGTTACGAAAGCTTTCTGTTTTAGAGGCTATAAGTCGGTACGAGGCAAATATTGATCCGGCGTTGTTAAAGACCATCGATTATTCGCCGAATCTTTGGCCGACCTCGGCTCTTATCGACTGGCGTAACGTTCTATTACGAGTGGCTTCGCATTCGGAACGCGAAAAACAATTAAAGGAATTGTCTACCATTCTGAGGTCCCGTTTGAATTATCAGGGGACTCAGCTTGGGTTTTCCACTGAGAAGGGAGACTCCCTTTGGTGGCTAATGACCTCAGTAGACACCAATGCCGTTCGCGTCCTTCTTTCTCTGATGGACGATAAGGAATGGAGCGAGGAGCTGCCCAGGATAGTGCGGGGAGCCATTGGTCGGCAGCTGCGTGGCCATTGGGATCTAACATTAGCCAATGCATGGGGTGTGCTTGCGCTTGAAAAGTTTGCCAAGAAGTTTGAAGGGGGGCCAGTGAACGGAAGCACTCAGATCGCTCTTAGTTCAAAGAACGTCAAAAAAGACTGGGCCGACAATGAAAGTAAACCTTTGATGCTTGCCTGGCCCATTGGAAAAGGGACCGTGTCGGTTCAACATCAAGGGCAGGGAAATCCCTGGGTCATTTTCCAAAGTTTGGCGGCTCTTCCTTTAAAGGAGGCAATTTATTCCGGATTTAGAATGGAAAAAATCGTGTCCCCTGTGGAACAAAAAAGAAACGGAATCTGGACAGTGGGAGATGTGGTTCGCGTTACACTGAAGATAAAATCAGAGGGCGACCAAACTTGGGTCGTCGTGAACGATCCGATTCCTGCCGGGGCTAGCCTGCTTGGCAGTGGACTGGGAAATTCATCCTCCCTTTTAACTCAAGGGGAGAAAACGAAAGGATGGGCCTATCCAGCGTTCACAGAGAGATCCTTCGGTGGCTATCGGGCCTATTACGAATGGGTGGATAAAGGGGATTTCTCTCTGACCTACACCGTTCGACTAAACCAAGCGGGGAAATTTGGACTTCCCCCGACTCAAGTAGAGGCGATGTACCGCCCCGAGATTTTTGCAGAGAGTCCCAATACTACTTGGGAAGTGATCAGGTGAAAGGGCTTCTTTTCTACCTGATTCTACTTGGGCCGAAAATTATTTGGGCAATCGCTCCGTTCGAGCAGGTCCGTCGTCTGCATCAGGTTTCTGAGGTGTCTCTCTTAGATCGAAACGGCGAGGTGTTGCAGAAGGGGCGGGTAAATTTCCAGTCTCGCAAACTGGAATGGGTACCGCTTGGTGAAGTTTCATCGTCGCTCAGGGAGGCGATTCTTTTTATCGAAGATCGCCGATTTTACAAACATCACGGTGTTGATTACCTCGCTTTGGGCAAAGCCACGTGGGACCAGGTGCCTTGGATAGGAAGCAAAAATCGGGGCGCTAGTACGATAACCATGCAGCTAGCCGGAATTCTGAATCCCAATCTAACCCGCCGACGTGGCAGGCGCTCACTGTGGCAAAAGCTCAACCAAATCCGTGAGGCCAAAGAAATTGAACAGCACTGGTCGAAAGACGAGATTATGGAGGCCTACCTCAACCTCGTCTCCTTTCATGGGGATAAAAAAGGGGTGAGAGCGGCAAGCCGTTTGCTGCTTGGAAAAGATCCTCATGGGTTGACTGAGGGAGAGTCGATCTTTTTAGCAAGCCGGATTAGATCGCCGGCTGTGCCTTTGGAAAAGCAAAGAGTGCGCATCTGTGGTCTCTACAAGAGGTGGAAGAAGAGCGTAGAGTGCAATGAAATTGACGGTGTTCTTGCCACGCTATGGTCGTCTCCCTCGTATACTTCTCAATCTCCGTCGTTGGCTTATCACCTATTGGCGAAACTAAAATCAAAGGATCGCATGCCAGGAGGAGAACGAGAAATTCGAACGTCGTTAGACAGAAATCTTCAGGAGTACGCCCAAGAATCACTGAGAAATCAAATTTCGGTCTTGAATGGAAAAAACGTACACGACGGTGCGGTACTTGTTATTGAAAATCGTACTGGGTTGGTAAGAGCGTATGTGGCTAATGTAGGCGAGGGATCCACCGCGCTTTACGTGGATGGAATCACGGCGTTGCGTCAGGCGGGATCGACGCTGAAACCATTTATTTATGCCACAGCGTTCGAGAGAGAAATTCTTAAGCCAGAAAGTTTGCTCGAGGACTCTCCGACTGAAATTGCCATCGACGGGGGGAGAGGCGTTTACCGTCCCCAAAATTATGACAATCAGTTTCATGGTTGGGTGAGTGCGAAACAGGCCTTGGCGTCTTCGTTAAATCTTCCCGCGTTAAAAGTATTTCTTCAGGTGGAAGCCACTCCTGTGCTGGAAAAGCTGGGGAATCTAGGTTTTACCCAGCTGCGAGAGGCTGAAGCCTATGGACCGTCCTTGGCGTTGGGTACTGCTGATATTTCACTTTGGGAGTTAACCAACGCTTACCGGACTTTGGCCAATGACGGAAAGTTTTCTGAGGCCTCCTTTTTTGGCGCCCATTTAATGGCCGAGAGGCGAGTCTTTTCCTCGAAAGCAGTAGGTGAAGTCTCAGAGATTCTCTCGGATCGCGAGGCCAGAAGTCTATCGTTTGGATTAGAAAACGCGCTTAGCACGCGGCACTGGTCGGCGGTAAAAACAGGAACCAGCAAAGACATGCGCGATAACTGGTGCGTCGGCTACGGACGCAATTATACCGTTGGAGTTTGGGTGGGAAATCTATCCGGGGAGTCTATGTGGAACGTTTCTGGAGTCGCGGGTGCGGCTCCGGTATGGGCGTCATTAATCAACTATTTAGAAACCAGCAGTTCCCCTGCCAGCAAAGGGCGCACCGAAAAACTTGCGAAAAGAGAGTTGGGGCAACCGTTGGAAAGACGACGTATTGCAAAAATCCTCTATCCGACCCAGGGACTGATCGTTGCCCTTGATCCCGATATTCCCAAAGAACGACAGAAGTTATTTATTGAGGTGCAAGGGGCTTTGGAGAGTTCCGTTCTCGAAATTGACGGGAAAAAATTGAGTGGGACGAAGGACCCCATTAACGAAGGTTGGACTCCGGTGAACGGAAGTCACGAGGTGATTCTAAAAGGAACTGACGGCCGGGTTCAGGACAAGGTGGCGTTCGAAGTAAAAGGGCGTCTGAACGAGTCTTAAAAGAAGCCTGAACGGCTCTACCGGGACGAAAAAATAAATTCGGCAGGCTTAAAGACTAACCGTCTTCGAAATGATCCGACTGATCCAGGCCATAATAGAGAATTGCGTCCAGTGCCATCCAAGTACCAGCTCTTACAGCCTGAATTCCACACGGTATTAATCATTTTTCGGTCCAACACGCGATTGAAGGCAGCCTGGCTCTCTGGACGAGGTTCCAAACTTGCAACTTTCATTTTTCGCATCCATTGAATGGCCTTTCGAATATAGGTCATCTGACTTTCAGCCATTAAAATTACTGAATTGTGACCCAAACCCGTATTGGGTCCGAAGACAAAAAATAGATTTGGAAAATCGGCGATAGTAGTTCCCAAGTGAGCCTTGGGGCTTCCCTGCCAATAATCCAATAAAGTTTGCCCATTTCGACCTAATAACTCCTTAGAACTGTGCATGTCACTTAAACGGAATCCCGTACCCAAAATGATCGTATCAACCTCCCGCTCTTTGCCTTCGCTAGTTACGACAGAATTTGGTCGGATCTCTTCGACGGCCTCGGCGATCACTTCAACGTTGTGACTCTGGATCGCAGGATAATAGCGGCTTGATATTAGTATTCGCTTGCAACCCATTGCGTAGTTCGGAGTGAGTTTCGCGCGCAGAACCGAATCGGCGACTTTTCTCCGAAGATAGTTTTTGGCAAACTTTTCAAAATGCTTCATGAAAAGTGGAAAGCGAAAGGCGATCCCCATAGACTCATGCAGTAGGTAAAATCGCAAACGAGAAAGCTTCTGTAAAAGAGGGAAAGCCGAGAATCGCCGGTTTTTACTCTCCGATAATTTTGGATTGTAGCTTGGCAAAATCCAGGCGGGGGTACGCTGGAAAACATAGAGCTGTTCGACCACCGGCTGAATTTCTGGAATAAACTGAATGGCCGAGGCTCCCGTACCTAGTACCGCTACCTTTCGCCCCGCTAGTTTATGGTCCTTATCCCAGCGGGCCGAGTGAAAGATCTTGCCTCGAAACTGCTCAAGCCCCCGAAGAGCTGGTACCAAAGGCTCGGTCAATGCGCCCATGCAGGAGATCAACACCTGACACGTAAACGGGTATCCTGAAATGGTTAACTGCCACTGTTTGCTCGCGTCGTCCCAAATTGCCTTTTCCAGGTTCTGACGAAATTTAATGTGCGAGTGCACCCCGAAACGCGTGGCACAACTCCGCAAATAGGCCAAAATTTCCGGCTGGGGAGACCAGGTTCGGCTCCAATTTGGATTGGGAGCGAACGAATAGCTGTAAAGGTCGGATTCAATATCACAAGCACATCCTGGGTAGGTATTATCCCTCCAGGTTCCCCCGACTTCTTCGGCGCGCTCGAAAATTACGAAATCCTCAATGCCAGCTTCCTTTAGACGAATTGCCATCCCTAGCCCGGCAAATCCACTACCAATAATCGCGATGGGGATGTGTTTTTGGGTTTCCATTTCTGATACAGAGGATCTGCGCCCTTTAGGCAGCGACAACCTGCTGGGCGCGATCGATTGAGACTCCCAAGCCTACGGCCTGAAAGGTCAGCTTTTTAAAATTCGCGCCAGAGGATTCCGGAGGCCAGCTTCGGATAGAAGAAGGTCGATTTCTGAGGCATGCTCTTGCCTTCATCAGCCACTGACAGCACATGTTCCACTTTAGGCGGAGCGTGGAAAATGATCGCCTGCGCTGCCGCCCGTTTTTCCCACAACGGATCGATGTCTTTTCCGTAGGTGACGTGATCGCCGCGGTTCTCGTCGTTAACACCAAGCAAAGGCATCAACTTGCGATCCGACCATGTTACAGCAAGATGGCTGAGGGCTGGGCCCCATTCTGCTTCCTCGGGCAAACCACGTTTTGGGGAAACCAAATAAAGATCGCCAAAGAAATAAAGACCAAAGGCTGGCCCAATGAGCGGTTTGGATAAAAACTTTTTCATCTCCAACACAGAAACCCGATGAAGATCAAACGAGGATTCTAAATGGGACGAGGTTAGTGGGGCGCCTGTCAAACCCGACACATACCGGTGTGTGGGCAAAACTTGGAGCGAGGGATCGGAAGCGTTGGCCACGGCAAACATGGTCCAGCCCTCAGGCCGATCCAGCTGTCCCAAGGCACCACTCTCGCGAGCTAACTGTAGGGCACTTTCGTAACGGTGATGACCGTCTACAATGTAGATAGGACGGGTCGCAAAGAAACTGGTGATCTCATCAGAAAAAATGGGAGGGATTTCCCAGATGGTGTTGGTAACGCCATCATTCTTCGCGTCGAGCAACGGCGTGGTAAAGGAAACCTTCTCGTATATGGAAGCCAGATGACCCTCGGGGTCGCGGACCATTCCAAAAATAGGGCTCATGTTGGCTTTGGTCTCTTTGGTAAGACGGAGCCTGTCTTCCTTATATTTTCCAAAAGTATTCTCGTGGGGAAGGATTGCCTTTTCCGAGAATTCAGCCAGAGCTGCCACACCAAACAAGGTGCAACGACGATGCGACTTGCCATTCCAAACGTAAGTCTGTTGATAAAGGTAAAAAGTAGGAGAGGAGGCCTTCGTGGTGATTTTGTTCTCTTTCCACTCTTTTAATAGCTTCGCGCTATTTTGATACCCAGCGTCATCGGCGGTTGGGAGATCGACATGAGCGAAGTTGTATTCGCTGCGCTTTCGGTAGGTTTCTGCCCATTCTGGCGTGATGACGTCATAAGGAGGGGTGATAACCTCCTCAAGGCGCAAATCGCTAACTGAGTAATGGGTCCCGGCAAATGGTCGAAACTGAGCCATAATGATCCTTAATTAAAACTTTCCAATGTCTGTTCTAAAGAATCGTCCTTCGAATGTCACCTTCGCCAAACGATCATAGGCCATTTGGCGTGCTTGGCCTAATTCTTGTCCGCGGCCGCAAGCACCTAAAACTCGGCCGCCTGAAGTGACCAGTTCTCCCTCTTCCTCCGACACTCCAGAGTAAAAAAGCCAACCGGTTTCCGAATCCACACCGGTATCGCTGATCCCTTTCCCTTTAGTGT
>JAYVQZ010000259.1:0-7508 GCA_043776735.1 Deltaproteobacteria bacterium
CGGGAAATGGGGAGCAGGGAACTCTGGGCGATTGCTGGGATCGGCATATCGTTCGCATACGTGAAATGGTGCAGAGCGTTCGTATCATTGAACAGTTAATCGACGGAATTCCTACCGGACCCTACCGGGGTAAAATTGGTAAAGTAGTAAAAGTCCCCGCCGGGGAATACTGGTCGAGAACCGAGTGTCCGCGGGGAGAGCTGGCTTTTTATATCGTGGCGGACGGTACCGCAAAGCCCTACCGGTTAAAATGCAAGAGCCCGTGCTTTTTGAATGTGGCCACTTTGAATGAATTGTCCGACGGGGTGATGGTTTCTGACCTTATCGCCACTTTAGGCAGCTTTGATATCGTATTAGGAGAGGTAGACCGATGACGTTCGGCGATTACTGCGGAATGATTTCAGATACGGCCCTAAGCACCATGAAGGGAATGGCCGTCACCCTCCGCTATTTTTGGAAGGTGAATACTAAAGGGTCAGTAACGATTCAATATCCCGAAGTGAAGGATCAGCTGCCACTTGGTAGCCGGGGCCTATTATTTAACGATGTCGAAGATTGCATCTCCTGTAAACAGTGCGCGGTAGCCTGCCCCGTAGACTGCATTTACATTGAGGCTGATAAGAAACCAGCTACCGCATCGCCTGATTTTACCAAGGGTGGCGTGAAGAAAACTCTCGAACTCAAACGCTTTGAGATCGACGTTTCCCTATGCTGTTACTGCGGTCTTTGCAGTGCGGCTTGCCCCACGGATTGTTTGTATCACACTAAGGAATACGAATACTCTGTGATGGACCGAGACAAGCACATCATGGATTACATGAACTACCAGAGATAGATGGCAAAACAGTTAGCGGTTTGGAAATTTATCCAGAAGACCGCCAGAGCTATGTTTGGCTCCGAGGTTCCTCACATTACTGAGGCGAGCACGCTTCGGGAAGTACTGCGTTGCTATCCAGAAACCCGTGATTGTCTTCGGGGGCGGTTCCACTTTGCCTTGTCCCCTGAAGATCTTGATCGAAGTCTACGAGACGTTTGTGAACGTTATGGTTTGCCTCCCGCGCAGATCGTGTTCATGGAGATTCAACTTTCAATAAGAAACCGCAGGATTCAGCAGATCACCCCACGCGACGCTCAACACCTTATTACCGTTGATCAGTCCGTGGTGGTCCTGGACGTTCGTGAGCCCTCTGAATGGTGCCATCATCCTGGGATCGTTGGGGCCCAGCCTTGCGAAGAGGCGGTCCTTAAAGACGTGGTGCTAGGGCGTCCCCCCACAACTCCGCTTCTTGTTTATTGTCATTTTGGAGTGCGAAGCCTTGATTTTGCTCATTGGCTCGCCGATCAGGGGTTTACTTCGATCTTTGTCATTACCGGCGGCTTGGACGCATGGTCTGTTCAAGTGGATCCGTCCGTACCTCGTTACGACGGCGCCTACTGCTAGCGTCAGTAACCCTTGCCTAGCTAAGCGACGCGGTCATCCAAAGCGCTCCACTTCGTTGTTCTCTTCCTCTCCATTTATAGCTGCATACTTTGGGGTGAATGACACCTGTGGGTTAGCGGCAGGCGGCTTGGGCGACGGATTCGATGGCAATTCGGCTTAGTCCCGCCCCAAAATCCAGATCGATATTGGATAGCGTATCTTGAGTGTCATGATAACCCACGCGGTTGATGTCGTAGTTTTCCATCATGAGCACCGTAGGAATGCCCACGTCCGAGAAGATTTGGCCATCGGTGTTAAATAGGGTGCTTTGAAGATCCCACGGAAGGCGAATTTCACCTCGAAACTGAGGGAAAAGCGTTTGAGGGGGGCGCCCGGGACCCGTCACCCGCTCCCACCCCGGGTTACGATGGTATTTCAGATTCCAGCCTTCATTTTCATTTTTTCCCGCCAAATCATTCCACGTGACCGTTACCCGATGCATGAGTTCGGCAAGTTTGGCTGAGCGCTCTCCCATCCCAGGAGAAATTTGAAAGGTCGAATTACTGTGGCCACCTTTTGCCACATGATCGCGATCGGTATTGTGAGCAATCATGTCCAAAACATAGAGGCCAACAATCTTTGGATTCTTTTTGCCCCCAACCACCGGCCTTCCCAAAACCAAAGACTCCGAAAGCGCGCGGGCACCCAAACAATCGGCCGGATATTCTTCGCCAGTTAAATGGACCAGCCAGACGTCACGCTTGAGCGGCACTTGGCTTAAGATCTGGGCTGCGGCCATCAGAGTGGCGGTGGCCGAATGGTTGTCATCAGCACCGGCCGCGGCATGACGGTGTCCGCGTAGCGCTGGACTGTGACTGCCGTCATACACGTCACCCATGTAAGCCGTGTCGTAATGGTCGGCCAATATCACTGCCTCTTCGTGAGATTCCCCAGGTATGACGACAATCAGGTTGTGGTGGCCATCATTGGCAATATCCTGAAGCGTTCGCTTTGGGCTGTTGAGCGCCCAGCCACCCCACCAAGAGACTTCGTAGTCCATTTCCCAATAAAACGGCATGCGATGGACGGCCAAGCCAAGCTTCTCGTAATAGCGCTGTAGGTAGAGCGAGACATCGGGAAGCTCATTCTTGAGGCATTGACGATCGTTACTGGGGACGCAGTCAGCGTTGTTTTGAGCCTTATAGTTGGCGCTAAGGGCGGCAATCCAGCTCCAGTATTGGCTTTCAAAGTCGAAATCAGTCTCCACACTGCGGGCAAAAGTGAGTGGCTTCACCCGGTCGGTATGAGTGGGGCCTAGTTTTCCTTTGAGTCGACTTGCTACTTCGGGCGACGCGGCAGCGACACCGGCCACCCATTCGGCAAGCAGTGGCGATTTTCCCTTTTTGGATGCCAGAAGTAGATTCGCCATCTCTTCGGAGATCGGTTTTCCCAGCAGTGCTGAGAACTCAGCCAATTTACGAATAGCAATACCGGTGCCTTGTTGGCTCTTTTCCGAAAAGGCCTTGGCCGTCAGTTCAGAGAGTCCGGAAAGATCGCGGTGGGTAGGAAAAAGCTCTACGCTACTGCCCTCTTTTTGCGCTACGATTTTCCCTCTAAACTGCCATCGGAAATCAAACCCATCCTCCTCTTTGGTCTTCTCACCCACAATGACCGCCACAGGTCGTTGCCAGCGAATTTCAAAACCATTGAGCGTTTCCGGCGGAAAGTACTCACGGTAGTAGACCTCTGACTTTTTAAGGTCCTTTTGAAGTCCCTCTTTCACCGCATCGATAGAATCCCTGTCAGCTAACGGGCCATGCAATAGCCATTTGTCTTTGAGAACTCCACCCGTTCCCCAAATCTGAGAGTTTCTCGCCGACGGTTTTCCATAGAGTTCAACCTGATCTGGGGAGAAATCAAAAAGCTTTTGGAAAATCCTTTTTGAAGCATTTCTGGAATTTTTCAATGGCTTGTGCCGGGAACTGGATGCCGAAAACGCGGGGGAATCGAGAGCTAAGGCTTCGGGTACCAATAAGCGATCGTTAGCTCTTTTCCCAAAGGGCGAGAGTACCACTGCTAGGGGAAGCTCCCAGGCATCAGATCGCATCTCAGATAGTTTGGCGTACGACGGAACTCCCCAAGGAATCATCGTAGCTGGATAGGGCGCGGCTTCAACCTCACCAGAGAGAAACCTCTCCCGTAAGAAGCGGGGCCATTGCTGAATCGGTTCTACGGTTACTAACAGTCTCAATGATGCGGCCGGCTTTGATTCCGAAAAAGAGAGATGGGCTAGCTCACCGCTAAGAGGGGCTTTTGAGTAAACGAAAATCCCCTCCTTTTTAAGAACTTCACAGGCGTTATTAACATCAAACGGTTCGGGTTTCCCCGTCGGCTGAGGCCGGAGCCAATTCAACAACGACTCGCAGCGGACAAAAGTGGAAAAGAAAAGCTCGTCCGGAGTTCTTCCCGCTCCCCCTAGAAGGGTCCAACGGGATTTTCCAAACTCATCTTGAGTTCTGGCCACGGAAACGGGCAGAAATGCGATCAACCGAAGCGGCTGGGGAGCTTTTTTCATCGACGTTGGCCAGTACGGGTTATCTTTTAAAAAATGCGACGGAAAGGGAGATCTGCTATTGCCTGCGATCCAGCCTTTAACCGCCAAGAGGTAAGGGCGAACGATGGCTTCAAGGCCTGGCCGTAAATAAACAAAATCATCGAAAGGGTCGATGCCAAAAGATTCCGGCTCCTCTCTTTTGAATAGTTTTGAAAATGAGTGGTTTTTGAGAAGGGAAGAAGGGGCGTCCAAACGCAACTCATACGGCCGCGCGCCAGAAATAGGAGCGGGTAGGAATTCGGAGTAGGCCCGAAGGGAGTAGCGGCCGGTTACTTTCCACTGGGAAACGTCTAGGATCGTCTCCCACCCCGAAGCGGCTTGAGTCTTCGGGGCAAGACAAAACAAGAACAGAAGTAAAGTCGCTCCTGCGATTCCGGTATGCCGTTCCCAAGAGTGGGTCAAAGAACTGGCAAGGCACCGGAAACGGGCCAATATCATCCCTTGAGGACCTTATGGACTGCGCTGCTAAGGCGCGAAACTTGGCGAGTGGCATGACCCTTTTTGATTAGCCCTTTGCTCGAAGCTTTCATCAAGGAGCGTTGAACTTCATTAAGAAGCAGGGGAAGGGTCTTTTTCAATTCGGCGACCTTTCCCTTGGATTCGAGAGAAGCACGCAGCTTTTTGATCTCGGTTCGGAGTCCAGAACGAGCCTGGCGGTTCTTAAGATTTCGTTTCTCAGATTGTCGAGCTGCTTTTAACGCGGAAGCATGTCGTTCCATAGGGTCACCCTTTTCACAAAAGCATCGTAAGTAATTCTGTTTCTTGAAAAAGTCAATGGGTCTGAGCCTAGCTGTCTGCCGAAACAAGCTTAGGCATACCCTAGGTCATCCCGATAACCGTTCGAATTAGCAGGGTTTTATCACGGTGGTTTGCCGATCCCCAGACTAATGAAGGCCGTTTTGTATACCGCGTGGTCAGGCTGTCTGCGCAGTGAACGGGAAAAGGCCGGGCTTGGCTCTTGCACTTTAGTCCAGTGACAGAGTGTACAACATGTGGACAGCTAGAATACGACATCACCGAACCTCAGCTCTTGCCTGGCTCATTGCGGGCATAATTCTCTTTGTCCCGTCCGCTCGTGTTTTAGCCGTAGATTCTAGCATTCCCCAATCAGTGAATTTAGTTCAGCCGTCGCCTCCTCCCCCTCAACCACCTGCAGATCGTCAAGGTAACTCAGGTGCCGCTATAGCTGCCGCAGCGGCAGGGGCGGCAATGGCCGGCATGGGGTGTGCGATGATGATGGACGCCGCTCGTAAAGAACTGGACCCCGAGAAGGCCCAAATGATGATGGCAATGGCGATGCAACAGTGCGCGCAGGCCGCCTCCAATCTTGCCAACATGGGCGACAACCAGAAGGCAAAAGATGCGCTGGTGAATCCGGCTTCCACTCCCTCATTGCAGACGAGTGCTTCGTCACCTGCGCCAGCACCATCTAGCCAAGATTTTAAATTGCCCGATCAGGCAACCGAGACTCCTACGGTGGCGGCGGAGACACCCGCGACCACTCCTACAGACACTAATAGTGGTGTGGTTGCTCCCTCCGTCTTTGAGAAATCATTAGCAACGGCTCCCAGCGACCAAAAGAAAATGGCGGCTACAGGGGTATACAGTTCCGGTCCCAATGTGATTCCGGAGGCAAAGGTTGGTTTTGACGATAACGCAAAAGCTGGCGAGGCCACAGCAGGGAGCGGGGGAGCTCCCTCTTTTGCAGGTACCGGTGCAGGGACTCCTGCTGGTGCTGCGGCCGCAGCTAAGGATTTAAAGCAGCTTTTAGAAGTTGGCGACAGCCGTTTAGGCGGAAAAAGTAAATCTGCGGCCAACGGTGAGACCCATGGCGAAGGCTCCGCAGGAGAGGCAAAGAATGAAAAAGGCAATGACAGCATGTCAGACATGCTGGCGCAACTCATGGGTGGGGGAGCCCCTCCTCCGGCTGCTGATACGGCCTCTAATCAGGTCATGAATCTTAAAGAATTTGCAAAGTCAGCAGAGCAGGGCTCAACGGAAGATTTGCCCAATATATTTCAGTACGCCAGCTATCGTTACCGCCAATTGGGTCAAGAGGCCGCCGTCGGTATCCGCAAAAATAAGACTCCTGGAATCCTAACCGCTCAACGCGGACCTGCGATGCCACTGCGTTCGTCAGCAGGTAAGCCATGAACTTTAGACTAATTTTTTCACTTACCCTTTTTGCGCTGGTATCTCTAGCTCCTGTGGCGGTTGCCGCAGATCCTAATGCTGCGAGTTCGTCGGACAATACGTCCTCTTCAACCGATAATTCTGGCACCGTGGTAAATGTTCCCAAACAGCCAACGGTCTCTCAATTTACTCCCCCTAAACCAGCTGACCGGCAGAAGAGTTCAGCGATGGCCAAAGCCATGGCGCTAGGGGGGCAAGCGCAGTCCATGATCATGTGCATGCAAATGCAGCAAGAGGCGCTCAAGGCGAAGAGCAGTGGCGATAAAATGATGATGCTAATGATGGCCAATCAAGCCTGCCAACAGAGCGCCGAAATGGGCAAAGCGGCGGCCGAAGCGGACAAAGGACAAAAAGCGGTATCCCAAGATGACATTCCCAAACAGTCCGTCGTAACCATCGAAGGACAACAGCTTCCCAGTGGTTCTGCAAAAGAAGATACCAGTGCTTTAGCCAGTTATAAGGCGATCACCACGGATGAGCCAACCAAGAGCGAAGACCCTACGGTGGCAAAGCCCGTACTTCCTGATTTAGGTACCACTGATCCAAAGGTTACAAAAAAAGCAGACGTGGCCCAGACCGATCCCAAGCCAGTGACTGAGGCGCCAAATCTTCCTAAATCAGTTCCGTCTTTAATTAAATCTGGATCGGTTTCGATGAATGACTCCGATAAAAAAGACGGGCTAGGCCCAACCAATCAAGGTCTAGGACCCAATGCAGGGGGAGCCGTGCCTGGCTTAGCGGGCAATGGAAAGAGTCCGGCAGATGAGGCAAAGAACGTAAAAACGGGTGGGGCATTGACCGAGGCCGAAGGACGAGAAAAGGCAAAAGCCACAACCGAAGCCGGCGAAGGATCGGGCGGTGGCGGCGGGTCCTCCTCAGGAGAGAAGGGGGCTGATCCTTTTGAAGCGATGCTGGCCCAGCTAATGGGCGGACCTCCCCCGGCAGAAGGTGGTCCGCTGGCTGGCGAGGAGATCGAACTCATTCCCAATCGAGAGAACACCAAACCTCCGAATATCTTTGAATATGCCACGTTTCGTTTACAAAAACTGGGCGATCAAAAACGGCTACGGGGTTTTGCCCCGGTGGAGAATAAGAATAAAGTGGGCCTTGAAAAAAAGGCTCAGTATAGCCCTAAGGTGTCTAGACGTTAGACACTCGGTGCCTAAACTTTGTACAGTATTTGAGGCAGCCCGAAATCCTTGTGGCATTATGGTCTTGAGCCTACCTGTCTAATTTCTTTGCCTGTCAGGACCCGCTACTGTCGATCGTTTTGACAGGGTG
>JAYVQZ010000260.1:0-7467 GCA_043776735.1 Deltaproteobacteria bacterium
TATACTCAGACAGCGCAGCGAGCCCTTTTCGGCACCCTGTTCAATGGTGAACCGGAACCGTTGGTCTACCCCTCCTCAATTTTCGGCATAGCCGATGCAGTAGTAAGTTCCCGGGTACTGAGGTGGATGAACGTTTTCCCGCTTTGCGGGAGCTGTGAGGAGTATTCCGTATGTGGATGCCAAAAACCCTAGTGGTTGTGTTGACTCTGGTAGTTTCGATAAACAGTTTTTCTGCAGACGAGCATGACTCGTCGAAGGCAGGCGCCGGGGTAGGCACCGAAAACACTGGCTTTTGCGGTACCCCTGGTTGCGAAAAAAAGCGCCCCGTAGGCAGCTCGAGTTTGAAAGAGAAGGAACTTTCCTTCCTCACCACCCTCTTTCCCAATCTTGGCCGCACCTATTTAGAATCGACTTATAAAGACACCATTCCTGCCGCGTTAGAAAAAGCCACGGGCAAAGAAAAAGATGAGACCGACACCTCTAAAATTATGGCCGCCCTCTTTGGCACGATCAAAGAGGACCAACGAGATGCGATCGCCAAAAAAGTAGAAGAAGAGCGCTCCAATGAGCTTACGAAGACTACTGACGACAAACGCGATACCAAATACGTGGATCTCCTCAATCGCCTCTCGTGGGCGGGAAAATCTTTGCAAGGGTCTTTGGTTAAAGAACCAGACGCTCAGCCGTTCCTTAAGAAGTTTGTCGGTGAAAAGCTTGATTTTAAATCAGGCGACTTCAAAGAGATCCAAGACCAAAACCAAGGCATTCTGGATGCCATGAAGAAGGCATTAGCCGGCGGCGTTACAGGGACAGAAGCTAAGAAATTTTTGCGCGATAACCTCAACCGCGATGCGCTTCTCCCCTTTGTGGATCACCAATTGAAATCGGGAAACAAAGCTTTTGCCACCAACCTTCTCGATGCCGTCTCCTGGAGCCAAGGCCCCGGTGGACCTAAGTTTATCGACATGGTTGGTCCTGGTGGCGAACCACAGCGTCTTTTCGTAGGAAATGATTCCGCTGCGATGGCCAACACCATCAAGGCATTTAGTACAGATAAAGGCGGCTTCTTTAAAAACGCCTTAGCGCCTACCGAATTCTCTAGTGTGGCTAAAGAATGGTATGCCGACAATACGGGCAAACTCGTAAAAGGGGTTCCTGCAGGAGCAACGACTGCCATCACTGCCCCCCTTGCGGGGACAACCGGCGGCGCAACCAGTACACCCGGCACCGGAGCCACGGGGGGAACCGGCTCCACCGCAACCACTTCCGCTCCGTTTAGCGTCGCCGAAGCCAAAGCGATCATCGATTCCAAGAATTGCAATCAATGCCACGCCGGCACAAAAGGTGAGGGTTTGGGAACCAAAGACTTTGTCGTCAAGAGAGGCGCAAAGTCCTACACCTTAACCGACGTTGTGGCAGCCATTGATAGCGACAAGGGCGGCATGAGGTCCAAAGTACCTGCCGACGTCCAAGCCAAGCTTCGCAGCTGGGCCGCCTCAATTTAATCCGACATATTCACCTGAAAAGGCGATTGACCCCATTAAAGGCCTTTGTTGTTGAAGACGGTCGAGCTAAACGACAGAACCGTCTGCAGTTGGCCAGAGGCCAGTCATAACCCAATCGCTTAGCCACTATTCTAACTTCCCCAGTGCAATCAATGACCTAAGCCAGTCCGTATTCCCAAAGGACACGCCACTTCGCCCCCTTTAATGTCGGCCCAGCGTTTGCTCCTTAAAGAACTACCAAGCAAAGTTTCGGGGGATTCATGACGGCGGGGAACTTCACCAAAGCAGTACTAATTTTTTGTCTGCTTCTTCCCTTGTCCGCAATAGGCGATCCGGAAGACCACGACAAATTGAAACTCAAGCCTGCCCCTCCTGCGTCTGAGAGGAGCCAAACAGATAGGTCCCCAACTCTTCCAGAGCTTGCAGCGATATTGAGGGAGGGCGCCTTTTCCGCCGCTTGGTTTGCTGCCGCTTCTAAAGCGATTGACCTAATCGGTTCCGAAAAAAAAGACGAACTTATCGCCTTCAACAAAACAATAGCCAATGAGAGCGCGGCAAAAATGTTTGATGCCGCGATTGCCGCCAGAGGAATAGATCTGGAAACTCTTCGCGGCCAAGCGAGATCGTCTCAATTACCAGACGAAAGAAAAGTCGCCCAACACGAGTTAGCGCGACGTCTCCAAGATCCTCACGCAAAACTGATTGCCGATTATTTTTACAAGCGCCCAGAGAACGCGGTCATCGAAGCGAAGAAGCTACTTGACGCTGTTGGAGACCAATCGCCCGCCGGCATTAATGCGGCAGCGGCGTTGATCGATCGCATGATGGGTCAGTTAAACCGCGTGCAGCGAACAAAGCTACGGGACGAGCTGAAAAAAATCGACGACGAGACCAGAGCAGATTCGAAAAAGGATTCGAAATACAATCGGGATTTTGTCCGCCTCCTTCTGGAAGCGTCCATGGTAAGTTTGGGAGAGCCAACAGGTAAGAATCCGTTTATGAACGCCTTCAAAGCCCTCTACGATAAGACCCTTGAACGTAATTTGGATTTTCATCGACTGGTTGACGCCGCACTCAAAGGGGATACGGCAGCCAAGGCAAAATTAACCAACGACTATGACGCCGAAGAAGTCGCCGATTTCATTGGGGGGCAGCTCGACAGCAAGAACGATGGTGTGGCCGTTGCCACGGCCAAAGCTTTTGCCACTACGACCGATAAAGGCTCCGTACTGAACCTAAGAAACAGTAACTCGTCTTTTGAAAACCCCGAGGGTTCCGCCTCTCTAAGACTGGGTTCAACAGACGAGCAAATTCGAGCGGCTCTGTCGGCGCTTCACAACAGCAGAATCGGAAACCATCAGGCTGGCGTTGAAGGGAACCTAGATCCGGGAGTGAGAAGCGGACTTCAGTTATTTGCCCTTGGCGGAGACCGAAAGGATGACGCCACCGGGCTTTATGCAGAGAAGAGTGGCACTACCGGCAGTGTGCTCAAACCCTTAAGTAAAGGCACCGAACCCATCGGCGCCCTTGCCACGGAAGTGATCCAAGTCCCTTTTGTTGCGCCGCGACCGTTAGTGGAGGCACATCCTAAGGAACCCATCGTTCCCGCTGAACCTTTGGTAAATCCAAAACTCGAGTTAACCAAAGCCAATCTTGAGGGCTTGGTGAAAAACTGCACCGGCTGCCACAATAGCAGTCCGACTGGTAAACCGCTTCTTCAAGTAAGCGGAGAATCTCCTGGAAATCCTTTGGTCAACAACCTAACCCTCACGCAAATAATCGCCAAAATCGACGAAGTGCCTAAAATGAAAGCCGCCGTAGCTCTTATGCCTGGCGTCCGCGCCCAACTTGAAGCCTGGAAATTAGCCCAATAATCCCATTATGCAAAAAGGTAGTTACCTTTTTGCTTTTTTGGGGGAAGGGGCCACATCACGCGCGGCTTGCCGAATCCTTAACCAGCGGTTATTTGTAACGTTTTTAATTCCTGACTAAAGGAAGACGCATGAAATTGCCGGAAGGGTACCTTTTTACCAAAGAACACGAATGGGTCCACATCGAGGACAATATCGTGACGGTAGGCATCACCGATTTTGCCCAACAGTCCCTTGGTGACATTACCTACGTTCAGCTCCCCAAAGAGGGAGAGGACATTCACCGTGATGATCCGTTTGGTGTCGTAGAATCAGTTAAGGCAGTGAGCGATCTCTACGCTCCCGTTAGTGGCCGAGTCGTCGAGGTCAATCAGCCAGTCCTTACTGCTCCTGAGCTGGTCAACGAAGATCCCTATCACGATGGCTGGCTACTCAAAGTGGAAGTCAAAGATGCGGCCGACCGTGAGGGTTTGATGTCGGGTGACGAGTATAAAGAGTACATCGAGGAACAGCCCTAGGTGCTTCGCAAGTTGCGAGATGAGGATCGGGCCAAACTCCTGGGCTCGATAGGACTTAATTCTCTCTCCGAGCTCTATTCCGTTTTCCCCCCCAAGGCCCGCGAGTTTTCTGAAGGGGTCTTTTCCCGTTTAAAAGACCTCTTACACAAGTCCCCCCATGCGAGCCTTTTTACTGCCTGGCTGGCTGAGGAAGAGGCGCCTCCCCCGCTGCGCGAGTTGTGGAACAGCTCCTACGGACGATATTTAACCAAAGAGCTGGATCGTCTCCAGTACGAGTTTCCCGATGAACTATTGCAGTCACCAGCGTTGCTCGATCTGGCTTATGATTCTCAGGGATTCCTAAGCGAACGGCTTGGGACCGAGGTGGCCTGCTTTTCTTTTTCAAGCGGCTTTTCCGCCCTTCTTGAGTCAGTAAGAATAAGTCTTGAGAATGCCCGCAGCAAAAGAGTGAAAGAGCTTCCGATCTCTCCATTAATCGCTGTGGCAGAAACGCTTCCGCACGTCTGGCGGACATCGCTAAATTTGAATTTCCCCGGCGTTGCTTTTGTTTCTGTACCCTTAACGCCAGAAGGAACTCTGGCATGGCAGGACATCGGCGAATTGGGATTGTCTAATTTAGCGCTGGCAGTCTACGCCAGGGAGACCAGTCCTACACAAGACCCGGCCCTCCTCCGTCAGTTAGCGCCACACGTCTTAGTGGCCGAAGTGATTTTAGACCCGTTGAGCCTTTATCCACTGCCGCCCCTGCCCAGTCAGGCAGACTTTCGGATTTTAGAACTCCAAGAGCTCCTCTGCTCCCAACGACAGATCACCGGGCTCTCGGCAGGTGTGCTGTCGGGTTCGCGGGCAATGTTTGAATCCGCCCAACTCTGGCTTGTAGGCAAGAGCAAAGTGACTCGCCGTAAATACTGGTTTCAACCTTCCACCCTTTCGTTATCTCCTTTGCCCCGTTTTCTTCCGTTGGAATCCTTAAAGGCCTACTTAAGCTGGCAAGTTTATGACGCCCAAGAACTTGATGCCGTCGCCTTGAAAGCTAGGGCTCAGTACGATTTTTTAAAGAATGAGCTGGGCGGTATGGGAGTGCCCTGCCTGATGTCGTTTAGTGACGGCCGCCAAGGGATTTTTAAAGTTCCTAACTGTGAAAAAAGGCTCGCCGCCGCTCGCAGTTTAGGCTGGAGAGAGATTGCGTCGGCCCAAACTCTATGGGGCACTTTAGCGCACTTTGATTTTACGTCGGGGCTGACGCTTAAGATTGGCCCCTACGTAAGCGATGCCTTGATTCAATCTCTCGTGGGGGCACTCACTCATGATTGAAACGCAGAGGGAGAGAGCCGAATTACTCAGGGAGGGGCTTCTCAAAATTAACGAGCAGGTGCTCAAAGTGAAAGAGCTTTGGGTTCGCGTTTTTTCGCCGCCCCCCGAGATTTGGGATGTTTTAAAGGTAACCAAATCCCGCCACCCTCTTTTTGAAAGCGCAACGCCTCCGACTCCGGACAATGTGAAGTCTCTGACCACTTTGGCAGATTTTTGCCTGACCCTTTCGGGAATGGAGGCCTGTTCGGTACAACGAACTA
Organism: Deltaproteobacteria bacterium; assembly: GCA_043776735.1. Classification (GTDB taxonomy): domain Bacteria; phylum Bdellovibrionota; class FAC87; order UBA2466; family UBA2466; genus JBGSST01. The sequence continues at coordinate 5,469 of JAYVQZ010000260.1, forward strand.
GCTTTCCCTCACCAAACCGCATGCTTCTTAGTACGATTAAGGCGTTTCATTCAGAAAACGGCAGTGCTCGTAAGTACGTGCTTATTCCACACGGCGAAAGTCGGAAATGGGCCGAATCGGCAGAACTTGCCGGTTACACGTTGGTTCCTATCAAACTCAGCTCCAAAGAGTGGATGGTCCCTATTACTGCGGCATTAGAGAAGTACGGCCGAGATCTCGCCGCGTTTGCCTTTACTTTTCCCAACCCCAGTTTTGGTTTCCCTAGGGACTTTCCTCGTTTTTGTGAAACGCTCCATTCCCTTAATATTCTTTTAGTAGTCGATGCGCGTTACTCACAAAGCCTTTTGGGGCAAATTAACTCCCAAAATTTAGGGTTGGATCTGCTGCTCTGGGACGAGAGTACGTTTTCCGGGGACCGTTTTCCCCCCTCCCAATCGCTGGGGATATATCTTGCGCGAAGTAGTTTAGCAAAACACCTTCCGGCCCCGCTGCTCTGCCGCCGGGAGATGGAATCGATATGGGAAACGCCTCCTAATCATCTGTCCGCTACATTGTTCCCCTACGGGCTCCCTTATCGGGAAGCTGAAGCACTTCTGCTGATTCTAGAGACTATCGGAATTGATGGCCTAAGGGAAAAGAGCGGCGAGCTGACGTTGCGTCGCCGGTTTTTACGTGAGCAACTTGAGGACACGGGAAAAGAGGCAACAGAATCGACCACCTATTTTGAACCGTTGCCCGCCGAGTCAATCCCTCTGGATGGAACGACGCATTCAGCAAACTTAGCGAAACGCCGGTACGCTCCTTACGATTTTTTTGCTAAGGTACGGGGCAACGAAAGTTTAGATCGGCTGCATGCGTTTTTGGCGCAAGCAAAACCGCCAAAGACACAAGTCGTTTTGGCTCAGAGGAAAAGCGAACTTGAGACTCAATCCATGGAAAAAAACGCTGGGGGTGGTGTCCTCTTCCCAGAGCTCAATTTTTCATCACGGGAGGAATAGTGATTCCTTCTTTATTCCTGCGCTCTGCGGAATTTTTCTACTTCACCTTTGTTTAGCAGCGCTCCTGCCTCCGCTGGAAGACGAACTCTACTTCTGGACGTGGGCCCGCCCGCTTCAGGCAAGCTACTTCGACCATCCCCCTATGGTGGCCTACCTCATGCGGGTATCGACGGCGATCTTTGGAAACTCTATTTTTGGAATCCGTTTTTTTGCCTGCGTGCTTACCTTTCTTACGCTTTTCCTCATTTCCACACTTACCAAAACCAGAAATCTGATGTTCTTGTTTCTCTTCACGCCTTTGGTTCTAGTGTGCGGCGCCATAATGGTGCCGGATACGCCCTTTCTTTTCTTCTGGGCCTGCTACCTAAAATGGTTTACCGGAGTCGCTAAGAAGTTCTCTGACTGGGAGTTCGACCCCGTCTACCGCGCCTACCACCAGTCGCCTGTGCCATGGTGGATTTGGATTCAGGGTGGGGTGCTTTTAGGTCTTGGCATGCTGAGCAAGTACACCATGGCTCTTGCGTGCCTATGTGGTTTTTTCGCCCTTGCTTTTCACCATCGTTTTCGTAGTTGGGCATTAGGCTTTTTATTTCATGGCCTGGTGGCACTAATTATTTTAATTCCGCTTTTTCTCTATAACGCCGACCACCAATGGGCACCTCTTTTATTTCAATGGCATCGCTCGTTACACGGAACGGGGTCAGCCGCCGCCTTTGGAGATTTTCTCGCCGCTCAAATTCTAATGGTGGGATTGTTGCCCATTCTCTGCCTGCCGTGGATTGTTGCCCAAGCAAAATCTTTTTTTGAAACCCCCACCACCAGGGTCTGTTTCTGGTTTTTTGTTCCCCCTCTTCTTTTTTTCTTTTTCAAGGCGACTCAAGGGAAACTGGAGGCCAATTGGGGCTTTGCGGCCTATCTCGCTTTTTGGCCGCTCATCGAGCTCCTTTTTCAACGTACCAGTTTCGATGGTCTCAAAAAGAGCCTTGTCGTCTTAGGCTTTG
>JAYVQZ010000261.1:0-7430 GCA_043776735.1 Deltaproteobacteria bacterium
GAAAGCAATTTCAAACTCGTCTTGCTGATTTTCAAATGGTTCAAGAGCGTCTTGCAGAGATGAAAACCAATTTGGACGCCGGTGTCGCGCTTGTTTACCTGTGTGCTAGCCGCTACGACGAGGGAAAACGGGACATGTCTTTAGGTGCTGAGAGCAAGCTTTTTAGCGCCCAAGCTGCCACCAAAGCGGCACTCGATGCCATCCAGATTCTTGGGGGGTACGGCTATATGAAGGAGTATCCGGTAGAACGCTATGCCCGTGACGCCAAGCTAATTGAAATTGGGGCTGGCACCAACGAAGTCATGCGGTTGCTCGTGGCCAAAGAGCTGTCTAAAGAGTGGGAGTAGACAACCATGCCTCTTCCCCTTTTTCCGCCTCCAGGGTCCGAAGAAATTCATTGGCGATCGGTAGCAAAGAAATTTGCAGATGAGGTATTGCGACCCAGCGCTTTGGAAGACGACGAAAATTGTCTATTCCGTAGAGAGTCGTTTGATGAACTGGCCAAACGAGCACTAACGGCCGTCTCCTTTCCCAAAGAGGTTGGTGGGCAAGGGGCGCCTTACTCCTGCTTCTATAGTGTCATTGAGGAGATCGCCCGCGGCTCTATGTCTATGGCTGTTACCCTCGGTGTGACTACTTTAGTGGAAGGGGCGGTGCACCAGTTTGGAACGCTCCAGCAAAAGGAACGATTTCTTAGGCCGTTGACAGCGGGGAAAATAATTGGTGCTTTCTCCTTGTCTGAGCCCCATTCCGGTTCCGACGCCAGCGCCTTGATCTGCAGAGCCAAAAAGGTCGACGGTGGTTACCGTTTGACGGGCACCAAATGTTGGGTGAGCACAGCGGGCTCAGCCGATATCTATTTAGTAATGACACGGACAGGAGAGCATAAATCTAAGGGGATTACCGCTTTTCTAATCCCCAAGGAGACGATGGGATTTCACGCCGGTAAGCAGGAAAAGAAGCTGGGGCTAAGGGCGTCGCCACTAGCAGAGTTAATTTTTGAAGATGCCTTTGTTCCTGACGAACAACGTTTGGGAAAAGATGGTGAGGGGCTTGCGGTCGCCTTGTCTCAGCTCGATGCTGGACGAGCTACCATTGGGGCCGGCGGTGTGGGGCTTGCTACGGAATCTCTTGAAAAGGGGTGGGCCTGGATGCAAGCGCGAGATAAAAAGGGCGAGGCCGCCTTTGAGCCGATTGCCAAACAATCCCTGGCTCAGCTCTACACGGAGATTCAAGGAGCCCGCGCGCTCATCAGTGCCTTGGGTCTGGCTCGAGATCGAGGCGAGGCCATCACGTTAATTGCGGCACAGGCAAAGCTCCTTGGCAGTGACACTTCTGTTCGTGTCTGCTCAGAAGTGATGAACTGGGTGGGTGAGGCGGCTGGAAGCCATGCGACGGGGCTAGAGCGTCTGTTGCGGGATGCCAGGGCTTTGCCCATCGTTGAAGGCACGAATCAAATTCAACGGTTAGTTATCGCTCGCGAAATGGAGAACTCTCTTGGTTAAATTTGCCCACCACAATCTCTCTTTAGATCTTACTCACTTTCTTCCCCAGAACGGCGCCGACTTAAAAATTTCGGCGACCGGATCGACGGTAGAAAAATTTCGCCACCGGCTTGAAAGCGGCAACGTTGGTTTTTACGACTGGCCCGAAGCGATCCCTCACCATCTTATTCGGGAGATGCGTGACGTCGTAGATTCGTTGAAAGCTCGTTGTGAAGGGGCGGTGATCTTTGGGATCGGCGGATCATTCCTCGGTGGTATGGCGATAGAGCAGGCGCTAAAACCCTATTTGAGAAACGATAAGTTCCCCATTTTTTGGGTGGGCAATAGCGATCCCGGCGTTATTGCCAACGCAGAGAGTTTCTTGGCGGGTAAGAAATGTGCGGCCGTTGTTATTAGCAAGTCGGGAAACACCACCGAGACCATGGCGAGTTTTTTTCATCTCTCTGGCCATTTTGCTCAAGAAAACATTGTTGGCATAACCGATCCTCAACACGGGGAATTGCGACGGCTGGTGGAATCTCAAGGGTGGAAAAGTTTTCCCGTACCTCCCTCTATTGGGGGGCGATTTAGTGTTTTGACGGCGGTCGGTCTTTTTCCCTGCCTGCTATTAGGTTTCTCTGCGGAGAAAGTTTTAATGGGTGCGGTACAGATTCGCAACGAGCTAGATTCCCAAGGGCTCGCCTCGGCCTTGCAGTATGCGGCATTACTGGCTCACTGGGATCGTTCCGCAAAAAAAAATGTTCACGTCTTTATGCCTTATCGGGATGGACTAAAGCGCCTTTCTGAATGGTATGTGCAGCTTTGGGGGGAAAGCATTGGAAAGAAACACCCCCTCGGTGGTTCGGTCGGGGCTACCCCGTTATCCGCCTTGGGAACGTCAGACCAGCATTCCTTGCTGCAGCTTTTTAAGGAAGGGCCGTCCGATAAAATAGTGGGTTTTTTGACCGTCCAGGAAAGGCCCGATGAGCCGTGTGTGGCTAAACCCGGTTTCCCTACCGGCACTTTGGAGCTGACCGTGGGGAAAACCTTTTCACGTTTGACCAACGATGCGTGCAGCGCGGTGGAGAAGAGTCTCTCCTTGGCCGGGGTTCCTACGTACCGATTTACCTTACCTACACTCTGTGAAGAGTCCTTGGGAGCCTTCTTTTTCTTTCAAATGACAGCCTGCGCCTTAGCTGGAGAGATCTATGGAATCGATGCCTTCGACCAGCCTGGGGTGGAAGAGGCTAAAGTGTTACTGAAAAAGTCGCTTTTGGCCGGTTAGGGTATAATTTTCTAATGGCTGACCCTAAAAAGCTTCCTGAATCGGATAAGACCGCGGTAGCTGAGAGCGATACCCTACGAATTCGTCTGGAAGAGGCTAAGACGGCATCTCCCGTCCTGGTGGTGATTTCTGGAAAACCGCTGGGGAAGTCTTTTTTTATCACAAAAGAATCAATGGTTTTAGGGCGTGATTTGGCCACCGATATCAGCATCGGGGAAACCTCCATTTCTCGGCGGCATACCGAGTTTCGCTTTTCGCCAGAAGGGGTTTTTGCCAAAGACTTGGGCAGCACCAACGGGACGTATGTGAACGATCAAAAGGCGGAAGCCGAGATCATGTTACAGGATGGGGATCTCATCCGCTGTGGAAACACGATTTTGAAGTTCTTGCGAGAAGGCAAAATTGAGAACATTCATTACGATAAAATGTACCAACTTGCGAATGTGGATGATCTTACTGGCGCACTCAATAAAAAGGCCATCACTGAGTTGATTCACGAAGAGTACGCCCGAGCGGTTGCCAAACAGACCCCACTGACGCTTCTCGTATTTGATATCGATCATTTTAAAAAGACCAACGACATGTTTGGTCACCCCGCCGGTGATTATGTTCTAAAAGAGACGTGCGGACTGATTAAAAATCGAATGACCAGACAAAAAGATGCTTTGGGACGTATTGGGGGCGAGGAGTTCACTCTCGTGCTACACGAAACACCCCTTCGTATTGCCGTAGAAGTGGCCGAACGTATACGGTCGACCATTGAAAAGAATAACTTTCTCTACGACGGAAAACAGATTCCCGTCACCATTAGCATTGGCGTCTGCTGTTTAGACTCCACGATCAAAACCGCTGAAAACCTGATCTCCACCGCTGACAAAGCCCTTTACGACGCTAAAAACACGGGGCGAAACCGCGTCTGCGTTCGTTAAATGAGCCTCGCTGTTGACCCTTAGTCAACGGGCCCCAACTTGCATTGAACTGTAAGAGGGCGCGAATCCTCAATGAATTCGTTTAGGGCTTTCGCAACTGTCGTGACAATTTTCGCTCTCCATCCCCTTCCTAAGCTGGATTTATTCCTAAGAAGAAGACCAAGAGTGTTGGCATTCTCCTTGCTCTACCATGGCCTGTGACTACGAATTAGGGCTGTCCGGTTTACGGGCGTCTTCGTGGTGATAGGTTTGTTTTAAGTAGAAGCTGTTTTAGTGAGGTGGTTGCTATGATGTCTTGGAAGCAATTATTGGTTACCGGCGCTTTAGTCCTCGGATCGATGGTCGCCAAAGCAGAATTTCCTGGTCCCATGGGCGGACCTATCGGTTATCAACCGGTAGCTGTGCAACAGACGCGAATCAGCGTGGTAAATAACTATACAGTGGCTCAGCCTATGGGCGGGTATGGTTACGGCTACGGGTCGCATGGAATGCCCGGCTATGGCGGTGGTTACGGTTATGCTTACGGTGGCTACGGTGGTGGCTACGGCTACGGTGGATACCGCGGCTACGGTGGGTGTGGTGGCGGCGGGCACTGGCACCAATGTCGCTCGCATCACCGGTGTTGCAATCATCGTAGGTTCCGAAGTTTTTCGTTGAGTCTCGGAATCGGCTTTGGAGGATTTTCCTTCGGCCTTGGAATTCAGAGTAGTTCTTTTTAAGGATAGATGAGTTGTCCTGCGGACAGACGAGTTGTTCCTGATTGAAAACGGGAGATCACTATGATCTCCCGTTTTTTTTTATTTCATCTCGTATTTTGTTGTGCGACGGTCTCTGGGCCCATCAACAAGATCAACGCATTTATAACTGGCCAGCTCGTCCTTAACTTGTTTGCCTTCGGCCAGGGTCATGCGGCGTTTAGCTTCGCATTCCATAATATAGCTATGATTTCCTAGCCACGGCTTGCATTCCCACAACCCCTTGACCTCTTTAAGGTCGGCAATGCAGGTATTCATCGAGTAGCCCTTGTTGCTCAGGTAGGGGTAAAACCAATAGTCCTTGGCTTCTCCCGTGGGTACGCCACCATCTTCTTTTCCCATTCCAAAGCAGGCGTTTAAAAAGGGATAGTAACGTCCATACTCATCAAACCCAGGACCAAAGGCGGCCAAACGATAACCACCGGCGCCGGCTAACTGAGAGCAATGAATTAAGTTTAAGGCCCCCCCAAGGTAGTAGCTTCCGTTGCCTGCAAAGGCCAGCGTCGAGAGTCCCAGCAACAACCCTACTAATTTTACTTTCATTTTATGTTCCCCCAAAGTTTCAAACAGTTGGGAAGGGTTTATCATAACGGTACTTCGGTGACATGATGCGGGATGTTGCCAGTGCGGAAAATTCGTGACCTCAAGGCGGTTCATGTTAAGGTTCTTTTCATTTTTTAAACGCCACGTCTAAGCGTCCGCTCTGCGAAGGCTTAGACAGCGTAAACCGAGGAATCCATGGCTTCCATTCCCAACCTTGAAGAAATCCGACGTGATACCGCTGACCTCTCCCAGAGGTTAGGCCAGCTCCGGGGGCGTCTTTGACGTCGATAGAAAAAGATTTCGTTTAGAGGAAATTTCGGGCCTCGAAGGGCAAGAAAGTTTCTGGTCGGATCTTCAAAAAGCCCGAGCCATCACTAAAGAAAAAAGCGTAATTGCAGGCGTTGTGGATCGCATGCAGCGGGCAGAGCGGATATTCGGCGACGTAGAAGTCATGCGCGAAATTTTGGCTGAGGATCCGTCAGAAGAGAATCGTGATGAGGCCGGAAAGCTTCTCACGGATCTCAAAGCCGAAGTTCAGGCGATGGAGATTGCCGAAATGCTCAGCGGACCCAACGACAATGCGGCAGCCATTGTTTCAATCAACGCGGGCGCTGGCGGGACTGAGGCGCAGGATTGGGCCCAAATGCTCTTTCGCATGTACCTTCGCTATTGCGAAGATCGAGGGTTTAAAGTCCAAGTCACCGATACCCTCGCTGGTGAAGAGGCGGGCATTAAGTCGGCAACGTTTTTGGTTCAAGGCCCCTACGCCTACGGATTGCTGGCTGCCGAAATTGGCGTACATCGACTGGTGCGAATATCTCCTTTTGATTCCAACGCTCGCCGGCACACTTCGTTTTCCTCAGTCTTTGTATGGCCAGATATCGAAGAAGAGATCGATATTGAAGTTCTCGACAAAGACATTCGGGTAGACACGTACCGTGCAGGGGGAGCTGGAGGACAGAAGGTCAACAAAACCGACTCCGCCGTTCGTCTAACCCATCTTGCCACAGGGATTGTGGTGGCCTGCCAAAACGAACGTTCGCAGCACCAAAACCGAGCAATGGCGATGAAGATCCTCAAGGCGCGCCTATACGAGAGGGAGTTGGATCTTCGCAAGGCAGAGGCGAGAAAGCAGGAGGACACGAAAATGGAGATCGCCTGGGGGAGCCAGATCCGATCTTATGTCTTGGCGCCTTATCGTATGGCCAAAGATCACCGCACCGATCATGAATCCGGAGACGTATTGGCTGTGCTCGACGGGCGGCTTCAGCCCTTTATTGAGGCCTACCTTATGTCAAAGACGGCAATACCGATAACCGCTGAAGGAAAAGAAAAATGAAGATTCTAATTAGTAACGATGATGGAATTGAGTCCATCGGAATTCAGGCTTTAGCCAGCGCCGTCGCAAGGCTTGGTACTGTCACCGTCGTAGCGCCCGAACGGGAACGAAGCACTGTGGGCCACAGCCTCACCCTTCACAAACCCCTTCGTGTCTATGAACGCGGCCCAGGCCAATACGCTACGAGCGGCAGTCCAGCTGATTGCGTTTACTTAGCGGTGCGGGCGATCTTGGGACAAAATCCCGACATTCTTTTATCGGGGATCAATAGGGGCGCTAATTTAGGGAATGACATTTTCTATTCAGGAACCGTAGCGGCCGCTAGGGAAGGGGCTCAGCTTGAAATTCCTAGCTACGCCTTTTCTTTGGTATATGACGACGGCTCAACGGCTACTGAAGAAGATTTTGCGGAGGCTGCGGAAATTGCTTGTGCCGTGATTGAGAAATACAAAAACGTAAAGTTTCCGTCACAGACGCTGCTCAACGTAAATATTCCCAAAATTCCTAAAAAGGAACGCAAAGGGATTTGTGTAGCTCGCCAAGGATTTCGCCATTACGCCAATAGTGTTCTTAAACGGGACGATCCGCGCGGTCGTTCTTACTACTGGCTTGGTGGAACCTATCAGCGTTTTGAACCCATCGAGCAGACCGATTGTTTGCTGTTGTCTCAAGGCTGGACCACGGTGGTTCCATTGACGCTAGACACAACCCATAACGATTTTTATGCGACGCTTAGAGATGGGTTTTAGATCGTAATGGCGGGAGTGCGCTTTAGGGTGCAGCCGGAAGTGATTACCACTGAGACTCCCAGGCCTAACGGCCTGAGAGATCCTATTTAAATGATTCGTCAAAAGTCCCGAAAGGGACGCGAAGGCAATCTCAGTCGTTAAATGGGATTCGTATAGTCAGCTTAGTGATTTTCGAAGGCAGCTTTTGAGCGCTTATTCATTTCTTCAGGTGAAACATCTTCGATGTGGGTCGCAACCGACCAGATATGACCAAACGGGTCTTCGAAGGATCCCATGCGGTCGCCGTAAAATTGGTTTTCCAGCGGCTTCACCATTTTGCCCCCAGCATTGACGGCTTGTTTCATCA
>JAYVQZ010000262.1:0-7424 GCA_043776735.1 Deltaproteobacteria bacterium
GATGTCACAGGGGTTGTCGTCACTAAGCTTGATGGCACCGCAAAGGGTGGCGCTCTTTTTTCGATCGTGAGTGAATTGAAATTACCGATCCGATTTATCGGTCTTGGAGAAAAAGCGGAAGACCTCGTTCCGTTTGAACCCAAGCCTTTTGTAGATGCTATTTTGAATCCTAAAGCTCCGTAAGCTCCGCTCGTCTTTTGTTGAAAAAAGTAACTGGTCATAAAACAAGGAAGCCACCTCGCTGCGTTTTTTGCAAGCGTGGGAACAAATCTATGAACGCACACGCCTTGTCCATTTTGGGAGGATCCGCGCTGCTTGTCTTTGGTATGCAAGAGCTGTCCAAAAGCATTCAATACGTAGCCGGCGGAAGATTTCGAACGTGGATAAACGAGTTTGGCCGGCGTCCAGTACTGGGACTTTTTCTGGGCGTTATTCTCTCTGTACTTCTTAGCGGCAGCGGTGCGGTAACGGCGATGCTCATCGGCCTGGCCAACGCCAGGCTTCTCACTCTTGAGCAGGTTTTCGCAGTGACTTTAGGTTCTGCTGTAGGAACCACCCTTATCGTTCATCTTTTTGCTCTAAAAATCGCCGACTACGGCCTACTGATTATTTTTCTTGGAATGGTCTTAGGCGGGCTTATTCGTGATGACAGGCTTTCAAAATTAGCGCGGGGCCTTTTCTTTTTGGGCTTAATATTTTTTTCGATTTCAATCCTGGTAGGGGAAGGAACCGCCTTAGAATCTTCTCCTTGGTTTAGCCAAGCCCTTAATTATTTTCGGGGCCGTCCTTTTATGGCGTTTCTCTTTGCCGCCGCTCTTACCGCTGTCATTCCCAGTAGCTCGGCCACAATTGTGTTTGTAATGTCCATCTTTTCCCACACGGGCTCTCTTTTGGCCGACGCCATGCCGTGGGTATTAGGGGCAAACGTGGGAACTACCGCAAACGGATTTTATGCCAGTTATGGAACCGGACAAATTGGAAAGCAAGCTGCCTTAGGCCATTTCTTTTTTAAACTAATCGCCGTCATTCTCGTTCTTCCTTTCCTTGATTTTTTCATTTCTTTCGTGACCTCAATAACCGGAGATGTGAGCCATCAAATCGCGATTTCCCATACTTTGTTCAACGTGATCTTCGCCGCTGTCCTCTTTCCGTTTATTCCTTGGGGCGTCGATCTCGTAAGACGCGTCATTCCTGAGGAGCTTAAGCAGAGTCCTTTTCATTACGTTTATATGGATGCCAGGAGCCTTTCCACTCCGGAGCTTGCGTTGGCTCAAGCCGGCAAGGAACTGATGAGAATGGCCGATCTTGTGGAAAACATGGTGTCAAAATGCATTCCGATGTTTCATCGAAAAGCGCTCAACGAAATTGAAGATCTCAAGGCTGACGACTCTCTCGTCGATTACTTAAATCGTGGTATTAAATTATTCCTCACCAAACTTTCGCAAAGCGAAATGACCCCAGAACAGGTTCAAAAAGAGTTCGAGATGGTGGTCCGCACACACGATCTTGAAAACATCGGGGACATTGTGGATAAAAATATTTTAGAGCTGGTCAGAAAGAGTGTGCGAAAAGGGTACGTTTTTTCAGAGGATGGTTGGAAGGAGATAGTTTCTCTTCACGAAAAAGTGATTGAACTTTTACAAATTTCCACCGCTTATTTTAATACTCGGGAACGAACGCTGTTTGTTAAGATTATGGTGCTAAATCGCGAGGTAGAAGAGTTGACAATAGATCTTAGCGAAAGGCATGTGCAGAGACTCCATCAAGGTATTAAGCAGTCTCTGGATACTACATCGGTTCACTTAGACATGCTCAGCAGTCTGCAAAGAATTGCCCAGATCTCAGTAAACTTTACCCGGGTTCAGGGAAGCCGAAGTATTGACCTGACTCCTGTCTGAAACAGATAAAACATGGCGAAATATAAAACTAGAAATGAGAAAGGCCGCGTCGATGGGCCATTTTCCGAACGAGAACTGCTTAGCCGCATCAGTCGGGGGAAGGTGGGCGTTGACGATGAATTGAGTGCAGATCCTTTTGTGTCTTGGGAAAAAGTTTCTTCCCATCCGGTGTTCTACGACGCATTTCTCCGACTGTTTTTTGAATTGCCGCAGGGGGATGTTGGCTCCGAAGCGGGCTCGGCTTCTAAGAGAAGCCAACAATCGGTGTCCGGACCAAAAGAAAAGTTTACCCAACAAGAGGCAGAGGGCCTGGGAAAAACCCGCGTTGTAGATGAACTAGGAGATGCCCCCGGGGGAACCAGGAACATAAAGCGCGAAGGCGGTACCGTTCACCAATCTGAAATCGATCAGCTGTTTTCTGAAGTGGGCGCTGGCGTTGCTGGCGAAGAGGATCTCCACTCCCCGCAAAAAGAGCCGGTTTTTGCGGGAGAAGGCGAAGGTGGCACCCGAACTGAACTCATGGCCTATGAGCCCAGGCCAAACACTCAGTTAACGATTCCTTTTGAGACCGAGGCATTTCTCAATCGCGACAAGGCGACACCACAAGATTTAATCGTCGCCGAAGCGCAGATGGAGAAAGAAGCATTTCAGAAAAAGGTTCGACTTAGGGCTTTTGCTGTTGGATTTTCTGTACTGGCTCTTGGTCTACTCCTGTTCAATTCTGTTCCGAATAAGAAATTGCTTCCTACGGAGGAGAAAAAAATCGCGCGAGCGGATCTGGCCCCGCTACTGGGCGGTGATATTTCCGTCAAGACGACGGCCTTGATTAAAGAGGCTGACCTTCTCCGGCAATATGACTCACCGGTTTTTTTTAAAGGAGGTGTGGACGCTTTAAAGGAAGCACTAAGCCTAAAAGAGGGTAACGCTGGCGTTTTTGCAAGGGCTAGCGAGATGACAGCGTATCTTTATTACGACGCCGATGAGTCAAAGAAAGAGACCCTTCACGAGGAAAGCCAAAAATATATTGCCCGCGGCCGCCAGTTAGATCCCCATGCCAGTGCCATTTACCGTGCTGAAGCGGTTTTGCTGATGAGGGATCTCAATTTTTCTGAGGCACGGACAAAAGCCGTGGCCGCCATTGAATCGGATCCTCACAATCCAGAGGGCGCGGTTTTACTCGGAGAGATAACCGCCTACCTAGGCGATCAGGCCCGCACTAAACTTGCCTATCAGGAAGCGCTCAAGATTAACCCGGGCCTTATCCGCGCCCGAGTGGGGCTGGCCAACATCGCCTTGGCCGAAGGAAATGCGACTATGGCAAAGGAGCAAGCCAGTGAGGCGCTAAAAATTAGCCCATTCTACCCCCCCGCGTTTTTGGTCTTAGGTCGTCTGGCGCGCGCGCAAAAAGACATGTCCACGGCTAGAGGCATGATGGAGATGGCTGGCAGATACGGCAGACTTGCTTTTAGGGAAGCCAAAGTCGAAATTTATTCCGAGTTAGCCGATCTCTATGAAGTGGGTGGGCAGTCTGCCGAGGCTGAGAAATTGTACCAACTGGCCTACTTATTCGGAAACGCTGGCCAACAGGAAAAATTAAAGGCCAAACTGAAATCAGTCCCTTCTGCCGACCAAACGGAAGAGTTAGAGGCCTTGCAAACCTACAGTGCCGCGCAGTTTTTGGAGATTGGAATAGATCTCCAGAATAAAGGCAGGACGTCTGAATCAACCCGCTTTTACTTGGCTGCAAGCCTCCTCTCCCCAGACGATGCGGTTCCCCTCAATCACTTAGGAGAGGCTGCTGAAAAGGTGGCTCTTAGCTATGAAGATTACCGCTATGTCATGAATATTTACGAGAGAGCCATTCAAAGGGATCCGGCCCAGCCCAAAGCCTATATACGCCTGGGAATTTTGGAAACAGAACAATACAATTGGGATCGCGCCTTTCTACTTCTATCGCAGGCCTCAGTTTTGGCCCCTAACAAAGCAGAAACGTATGTGGCTCTGGGTCGTTATTACTACAAGAAGCAGGATTATCTTGAGGCGCTAAAACAGCTTTCCTTGGCCCATGACATAAATTCGTCTGATTCGGAAGTGCAGTATTACGCCGGTCTCATCCGATTGGTGCTAAAAAAAGATTCTATAAAAGAGGCCCTCCCGTTTTTTGCTCGTGCCTACGCTGCCAACCCTCAAAACTACGATGCCATGGTGGAATGGCTCAAGCTGAAGGTATTGAGCTTCGACAAAAACTTTGCCGTCAAATTCATCAAAAACAGCATTGAAAAGGAGCCAACAAATTCGAAATTCTATTGGGCGTTAGGTGAAGTCTATGCTGCCAATAACGAGTACCATAGGGCTATTGATGCCTACCATAAGGCGCTGGATCTGGATAACCGAGACAGTAAAGTGCGAATGTCGTTGGGAACGGCGCTTCAGGCAGTGGGGGATATTAAGAATGCCATTGAAGAGTACCGCCTTGCCTCGGTGTTGGATCGAAAAAACAGCGAGGGACTGTATAGGGCCGCCGACCTTCTCTTTCAGGCACGCAGCTACAATCAGGCAGAAGAGCTACTTCGACACCTGATTTCATTGACTCCCAACTATCCTGGGGCCCATCGCTACCTTGCTAAAGTTCACGCGGTAAAACAGCAAAAGGAACTGGCTATTGAAGAAATGCAGAAAGAGGTCGCTAACAACCCGGAGAATTACCGTTTTGTTATCGAACTGGCCGAACTCTTCATGGAGTATGAGATGTATGATCGGGCAGTGACCGAGCTTTCCCGCGTGTCTAACTTGCCCTCGGTAGCTAAGTCTCCCCAGTACTTGCAGGATAAAACTCGGGCCTATCTGCTTTTATCCCGGTGTTTTAGGGCTCAAAACCGCAATGAAAGCGCCGAGGCCTCTATTCGACTGGCCTTAGAGCTGGATGCCAACGATCCTGAGTTGCATCGGGAGCTAGGCTACGTTTACTATGCGCTCCAACGCGATAAGGAAGGCGTCAAGGCATTCCAGTTTTACCTAAGCCGCAGTCCCGCAGCCACCGATGGTGAGATCATTCGTGGCTTGATTCAAAAGATGATGATTGAGGAATAAATGCTCGACCTTCGTTATGTGGTTCAAAATGTCAGTCAGGTGGAAGAGGCGCTAAAGAAACGAGGGGGTGGAAAAGGGTGGTTGCCGCTGGTTTCTGAGCTAGTCGAACTTGATAAGAGACGGAGAGAAGGACTTCAGCACGTAGAGGCTCTAAAGAGCCGTCGTAATAATGCTTCGACGGAAATTGCAAAACTCAAAAAAGCAAAAGAAGATGCGGCTCCTCTTATGAAGGAGATGAAGGCCGTCGCTGCTCAGATTAAGGAAGGGGATGAAGCGGTGGCTCGGGTCGATGCCGAGCTGAGCCGGATTCTCCTTGAGATTCCCAACCTTCCCGATGCTGCAGTTCCTGCCGGAAAAGATGCAAGCGAGAATAAGATCATCAAAACATGGGGCGACATCCGTAATTACAACTTTGCCCCTAAGACTCATGATGAAATTGGCGAGAAGCTTGGCATTATGGATTTTAAAAAGGCAGGTGAAGTCACTGGTGCCCGTTTTGTTTTTATGAAGGGCAAAGGCGCGCGTCTGGAGCGCGCCTTGATCAATTTCATGCTCGATACCCATATTAGTCGAGGCTATGAAGAGATGATCCCCCCGTTTCTAGTGAATCGAAACGCACTCGTGGGAACCGGCACTCTCCCGAAGTTTGCCGAGGACGTTTTTCATATTGAAAAATTTGATTTTTTTCTTATACCAACGGCGGAAGTCCCGGTTACGAACTATCACCGTGACGAGATTCTAGAAGAGAAGGATCTGCCCAGAAAATACGCTGCCTATACCCCTTGTTTCCGATCTGAGGCTGGTAGCTATGGCAAAGACACCAAAGGGATGAAACGTCAGCACCAATTCAACAAAGTGGAGCTAGTGAAGTTTGCTAAACCCTCTGAGTCCTTTAAAGAGCATGATCTTCTGCTCGAGGATGCGGCCAACATTCTAGAAAAGTTGGAACTGCCCTATCGTGTAGCCCTTTTAAGTGGCGGGGACTTGAGTTTTGGGTCAGCAAAAACCTACGATCTCGAAGTGTGGTGCCCAGGGGCGAACGCGTACGTAGAAATTTCAAGCGTCAGCAATTTTACCGACTATCAGGCCAGACGCGCCTCTATTCGATATCGAGACTCGCAGGACGGAAAGGTCCACTTTGCTCATACTTTGAATGGCTCGGGCCTTGCGGTCGGCCGTTCATTGCTGGCGATCTTGGAAAACTATCAGACGGCGGACGGGTCGTTTGAGATCCCGTCCGTGTTGAAAAACTACTTTTAATTCGTAACGCTTTTTTCTTCAGATTGAGAACTGGCCCGGGCCTTGGCATCCTCGACCGCGGCCGGTTTTTTGTCTTCTTTAGCTTCTTTAGCTTCTTTAGTCTCTTTAGCTTCTTTAACTTCCTTAGCCTCTTTCGGGATTACCTTTCTACGCTCTTCCAATTCTTTACTGGCCAGTTGGCAAGCCGTCTTCATCGATTGCGAGTTGTTTTCTTTTACGCATTTAGCAAGTAACTCGGTGGAACGTTCTAAAACCGTAACTGCCTGCCGTCCCAATACTAAGACTGCGGCGACACGGACAGATTCGTCGGTCTCTTTGTCGTCAATTAAGCGTATGAGAGCCGTGCCAACAGCTTCACTGTGGTCACCGACAACGCCAAGGGCCAGGGCGGCCTTTTCTTGAATGTCGCCGTCATCATTGTCTTTAAGAATCTCAACCAATCGTTCGGAGATGATCGCATTTGAAGTTTCTGGCAACGAGACCATGACATCTAAACTGGCGATAAGAACATCAGGATCGGAAGAAAGAATCGTTTTTTCGAGAGCGCTTATGGCGCGACCGTCTTTTCTTGCCTGTGACTTCAACCCATCAAGACAAATTAGGGACAACGGCGTGTCCTTGGATACGGCGCACCCGGCAAAGAGTCCCACAACGGCATCTTGACCTTGGGCTCTAGAGGCAAGGACCTTAGCGATTGCACGACGGAGGCGAATGTTTTCGTCTTTATTATATTGGTCCACCAGGCGATCCACCATCGTGTTGTTGCCGGTGCCAAATTGCTCGAAGTAGGTCATCAGAATCAATCGGTGATCAAGTGAAGGATTCTTCTTAAGTTCGTCAAAGAAAATGTCATGAACGGCGGGCGAGGAATCTTTTCGAACTATAAAAGCTCGAACCACGGTGTCTTTAAGATCAGGATCTTTTTTGTACCGTTCGATCAAAACTTTTCGGATCATTTCGGTCTGTGCGTTTAATCCGGCATGGGCCAGGGCTTTGGTGCACAGCACTTTGATCTCAACGTCGGGATCTTCGCTACCGCGAATAATGGCTTCAATAGCTGCGCTGTGGGTAATGCTTTGAGAATATTGGGACAGCTTATAGGCGGCCACTCGGCGCTGTGCAGGGTCGGTGCTTTGCGTGAGCGTCTTGGCCCACAGCACCATGGGATGGGTGGGC
>JAYVQZ010000263.1:0-7390 GCA_043776735.1 Deltaproteobacteria bacterium
ACTTCGCTTTGCTTCTCTGTCGTTTGGCGAGCAAGCGTACACGTATTCGGCTACTGGGTATCCTCAAGGAAAATTTGGCTGCAAAGGCGCTTCCGATGAAATCTTAAAACGCTTTACCCAAGCAACCAGCGTCAAGGTGCTGGCCACAGATTGCAAGGTCTCCCTTTTTGGCCGCGGCTTGGACATTACCGTGCGGTATGTCTCTGAAAGCCCCCTCCCCTTGGTCACCAATGCGGCGTGGCCTCTCACCCGTTCCTACGAATCCTGCCTGGCTAAACTTGCTGAGGAAGAAGCCTTTTTTCTTAAAACGACTGGGCTTAAGCCTTTTTTGCGTTATTGCGCTTATCACTCCGAAAAATCTTCCTGGGAAAAAAGCTTCATACGATTATTCACCCCGGTAATTCATGCCATGGGAAAGCCGACCGCCTTGATAAGAACTCTTGCGATTGAGATGTATCAAGGAGGCTATTTTGGCGGGAGCGCTATTGAGAGAGAGATCGTCGAAAAATCTGCGGCACTTAAAATTCCCATCATCGAAGCGCGCATCGATGCGCCTACTAACTCGAAAACGTATAGCTCTGATCTGTGGCTGCGATTTGTCATTCCACCCGAAATGGCCAGCCATATTTTTAAGAATGATTACCTACTAAGCGATCGCTTAGAGCTTCTTTTCACGCTGCCCGATGAATCCGATACCGACCCGATGAGGGCAGATTCATTGGAAAAGTGCGAAAGCCAACGTAAGGACGCGCAAGCGCTGTTTCCGGCAGCCTCTTTCGTATGGTTTTGCCTATGGGACTACATGCTCTTTCGCTCTCATCTTTACCATTTGCGCATCAAGCCGGGCTTTCACAGGTACGACAAGGTTGTCCCGGGTGATGATAGCGAACCCTTTTTGAATCGGTATGTCTCACATGAGGAATGCATGAAGGAGCGTGAACCAATCGTGGCTCATTACAAGAACAAGCTTGGCGAAAAAGTGATAGGCGCTATGTGCTCCTGGAAGAATCAAGTCAAGCCACAATTGCCCGTACGAATGGTGGTTTATACAAAGGAGGAAGAATGAAGAACACAGCCAGATCTATTTTGACGGCTTTAGTAGTCCTAACCGCTTTCCTACCCACCCTCTCCTTTGCCCAGACCTCCGGAGTCAATGAGATCAAGGTCGGCAAATGGGCGGGCTATCTGAAAATGGATGGAGCCACGGATGCCATCGCTCTAAAAATGGACAGCTATTATGTAGAGCCGAACGATTTTAAGGACTTTCAGTATCTGAGACTCGTCTTTAAAATGAGCTTGGGTGGATACCTAAGCCCCGAATACGAAACAGAGACCTTCAATGAATTGCAGTATGACTGGTATTCGGGCGTTCTGACCTTAGACGAACCAAAAAATCAAATGGTCGTCCGTGCCACCGTTACTGGAGGCCTACGGCCCAAAATGGAAGGCACCGTGGAGATTCGCCGCTCAACACCCCCCGCCAGTGGCAAGATTTTCTTACAATACCGAGGCGACGGCCCTGCGGACTGGGATTCACCCGAAGACCTTGTTCCTTCGCTTGCCGGGCAGTATGAAGGCACTTGCGGCGGAAAATCGTCCGTTCTTCAACTTGAAACGGGAAAGGGCTTAACGCGTGAGGTTCCGGTCATGACTACCGGACTTCATCATTACAATATCACCGGTGGAATGGGAATTGAGAATGGTTATTGCCCCCGTACGCGGGCGGCTGGACTGCCTAGTTGGTGTGGAGATCACGTCTTTACCGCAGCCACCTACGATTTCTTTCAATCGAAACTTTACCTGACCGGCATTCGCCATACGGATGAGTGTAGCCGAAATGGTGGAGAGTTAATTTGCAAAACGGAAGTCCTGACGAAGACCGCTGGGGGAGAAGTCGAGTTGGTGCCTGATACCTGCCGATTCAAAAAACAAAATGCGATGGTAAATTCCAAATTCAAAATATTTCCAAGATTGTATTCTCTCACTCCATCCGACGAGCAATCGAAATCTTTACCTTCATCGGGCCCCAAAGAGGTAAAAGATTTGGCCGCCGCGATGGACGGAACGTACTTTGGATATTTGCATCACGAATATCGGGATCGTTATCAACCCATTCAGTTGAAATCGGTTGCCTCAATCTCGACTGATAATACCCACAACCAAAACGAAGTGTTTGTATCGGTGTCGTCCGTCCAACATTTTGGCCGGGGAATAAGCTCCGATATGTTGGCCAATCAATTCGATCGAAGGGCGTCGTGGCTCGTTCTTGGTTACCTATTGGCTAGTGAAGAGTCCGACGTGTCGCTTCAGGTATTAGAGTGGAAGAGGGGATTCATTTCAGGGGTCTGGTACTCAAAGGACTTTGGAAGAGTCGGAACGTTCGAAGTGGTCAAGGAAGCCCAACTTCCTCCGCTCGATCGCTCAGCCCAAACCGTCCCCCCATTAGCAGGAAATTTCCGCGGACCCAAAGAGGCTGATCGTAATTGGTACTGGAATCTAAAAACGGTAATTCCCAAGCAACCTCGTGGGGCAAATAGCTTCCTCGTTTTCCAGGGGAATTACTGGCTTTACACCAATGGATTCACCTTGCCGCTTCGACCGCTGCGAGGGGCTTACGACGTGTATACAGGAAATGTCTTTTGGTTAGCTGATTCAGGAAGAGGAGAAGACCCTCAACTTGTGACTGGTAATATTTCTGGCGTCGATCAATTAAACCTGTTTTGGCCGAGCGAGCGAAGCGACATGTCGGTCGAAGTGTCGGAGCGTAAATTAGAAACTTTTGTAAGGGCAAAAAATTAAATAGAGTCGTCAACAAAGAGGAGTAAAAGTATTTATGATTGGATTACCAGACATGTTAGTCGTCGGCGGAGTGGCACTTTTGGTGTTCGGCCCCAAACGCTTGCCGGAGCTGGCAAAAGCTCTTGGCACCGGAATCCGAGACTTTAAACACGCACTAAATAACGATGTTGAAGAACCAAAAGCTGTTCTTCCTCCCAAACAGGATTAAGAGTCTATGGGCGAAGAACCAAAGTTCGTTGTCTGGCAAAAAGGATCAATCCTGTGCACCGGCATTGATCCAATTGACGATGACGGATACTTCAGTGGCATTAAGTCTTCGCATTCCCGAATCTACTGGCGGCATTGGTTTTCTCGCTTTAGGTCGCACTGAAAGAAAGAGACCGCTTTCATCAGCGTTTCCGGGAAGGACAAGTAACCTTGGAGAATTGAGTAAATCGCCTTTAGTGTTGAGTGGAACGTAGCGAAGGGGGTTTCCCTTTTCTTTCTCGTGGCAAAAGATGCACATGGGAACAAAAATATTTTCTTTAATGGACGCAAACTTGGGTTCGAGTGGCATTGGGGGTGGTTTCTCAGGTGGTTTTTCTGGAGGAGTAGCGTCCTTACCAAATTCAGGGGCACCAGCTTGAATCCAGCGAGTCAATAGATTGTACTGATAAGGGGATAATCCCGGCCCCGGGGGCATGTCTTTCTTTTCTAAGACGCGGAAATTAACTTTTTCGAGCCGCAGCTTCACTTCCTTATAGTCACCGCAACTCCATTGCCCCAATCCATTGTGGCAATTTAGGCACCGTGGTTCAAGAACGTTCTGTTTGATCGCGGCGAAGGAAAGCGGACCGATCGCTTCTTTGGTTTTACTTATGTCATAACTGCAACCCGCTAAGGAAAGCGACAAAGTAAAGACTGTCCCCAATCGTTGGAAATCTCTGTGGGATAGGCCGCCGAGAAGTAGCACTTACGGGCCCTTTTTTACGATGGGGTCTCCGTCAGCAGAGCCATTAGCTCTCATTGTCGCCACCAGGGTGTCCGTGGTTCCTGTCGCCTCGATAGTTACGATTCCACGAATCTTACCGTCGGGCCCCAAGACTTGTGAAAGGCTATATCCAGAAAGGTTGTTCATAAAGACTACGTACTCTGGCTTCTTGAGCTTTTCTACAACATGCAAAGCTTCTTCGGTTATCTCTGTGGCAAGCTTATCGGGCCAAACCGGAGGTTTTTCGCCTAGAGTTCCCTCCAGCACTTTAAAGTCATTTGGCACCGGCTTTCCGTCGGAATCTGAAAGTAACTGCACAGTTTTTACCGTTCCGTTTGAATGGGGAACTTGGCGGGCCGTCAGTCGATTGGCGGGCTGTCCCGCTACAATTGGACCGGGCAAGACTTCAATCGACAGCGATTTAAAGGCTGTGGCGTAGTCTTCGGTAAGCTTTCCCAGATCCACAAGCCGCTCGAGGCGATGGATGGCCAAATGGGCTACCTCAAATCGCGTTGCGGCTGCAACTCCTTGAGTCGAATAAGCCGTCGTAAATATTATGAGAACTGACTTAACTACGTTTAATCTCACGCTTACCTCCTGGGTTAAGAACACTCCGTCTTTAACATAGGGCGACGCCGGGCACGAGTCACATTAAGGTTGGATGAAGAGAGAAAATAAAAGACTTCGTATTTCATTCTATTTTCCCCCTTGGGGCGGGATTGCAATACTTAAGAATGTATTAAGGTCATTTCTTTGAGAACAGCCGTGAGGAGAGATTAGAGACTCGAACCTTTTATTCTTTGGCAGAAATTGTTTAGGTGCTATTTCTTAAACAGGTTTGAATACAAACTAGATTTATTTTTTAAGGGGATATCAATGGATACGTGGAAGTTTTTAATGGCATCCATCGTTTTGACAATGGTGGTTCAAACAACGGCCTTCGCGCATAAAAACGTTTTTCTGCAATACACCATGAAGAATGCTTCAAAAGATGCGCTCCTTGTGCGAGAGACAACGAAAAATCCAGCGGCAGACATTTTGGACTCCACGGTGCTCAATGCCATACTTCGAACGCGTTCGGCGGGATACTTTTTGCAAACGGCCGACGACCGAAAGGGGAAAATTGAAGAGGGAAAACTCATCATGGATGAGATGACCCCAGCTCCCGTCGAGGAAGAACCCAGTCTTGCCAAAGCTCAAGAAATGTTGACGGCGCATAGTGGTTATCTTGTTAAATCAAAAGGTAAGTTGCAGTTGGCTGAAAAACAACTTCTGGTGGAGTTTAAGAAAGGGGATCCCACTACGAGAGACTTCAGCGCAGTAAAAAACACTTTAGATGATCTAGATAAAATATTGATCAATATCGAACCCTGATTTCTATCCCTGGTTTTTTTAAAACGCTGAGTCCCCCTGTGATTGGGGTGGAGAGCAGGGCACCAAGCTCTGCGACGAGAAAGTCGTTCTCTTTTGGATCGCAGTTTTGACGACTGATGAGACAAATCTTGTGAAAACCAAGACCTTTTTCAATTATTTGTTGTGGCGTAATTTCTATAAGCTTTGTTCTTGCTCGCGCAGCCACTCGAGCGGGAAGAACACCAACAATCGAACCTTGTGCGGTGGCGGCAAGTACCGCCTCTAGACTATCGCTCATAAAGCTAGGCTGCCCTGGCAATCCAGAGGCCTCGATAAACTTTGAATGGTAACGCGGTGCCCCCTCCGGTCCCGAAAGAAGGTCACCGATCGCAAGTAATTTGGCGGCCTCCCATGTTTTTAGGTTTGCCGCAAGAGAAGTGGAAACAAAATACCCAAGCCGATCTTCACCTACTGGTACAACGGTCAGCCCTTCCATAAGATCGTTTTCTATAACGATAGCCATACAGAGTTCCCCCTTACGAACCATGGTGGAAAGTTTTCCGCTCCTTGCCACTTTTACCGTGAGTTTGATGCCCGGACACTTTCGTTGAAGTACCTCAATCAGCGGGGGCATAAGAGTGACCGCTAGGCTTTCGTAAGCGCCAATATCCAACCAGGACATTTGAGGGATATTTTCCGGCTGATTGATCCTCAAACTCTCCAACGAATTAAGAAGCGGCCGCACCTTTGCCAGAATTTCTAAGCAATAGAAGGTGGGTTTCACACTCCCTTTTTCTCGTATGAGAAGAATTTTACTATGCGCCTTTTCCAGCTGAGATATTGTCTGCGAAATAGCCGAGCGCGTAATTTTTGCTTTGGCCGCGGCTCTGGCGAACGACCCCTGTTCGATCAGGGTATCTAGCATCCAGAGTTTTCGGAGTTGATCAATCAACTGGGGACTATTCATCTTGACCTCAACGGGTGAGGTTAAGCGACATCCTGTCCGACTCTTAGTGAAGGAACACCCTTCAAATTCACTTCTCTTCCCACCCATACTTTGTATCTATGGTGAACCAGGGCTAGTCAAATCCGGTCCATTCTCTAACGCGAATAGGCAACAGGTGTTAGGCTCAGTGGCCCGTTAGTCTTCAATAAGTGTTTCACCCAGAGTTCCCGGCAAAAGCGGCATTACTTGAGTGGGAAATTCTCCGGTCAAGGTGTGCAAGAACTCTCCGATGTCAGCGACCTGTTGGTCTGTCAGCGTAATGTCGAGTTGGGTTTTTGCCATTACGCGGATTGCCTCCGGTAAAGTTTTCACCGATCCGTTATGAAAATAGGGGGCAGTAAGAGCGACATTTCTCCAAGTGGCAGTTTTCCAGACGTGATCGTCTTCCGGTTTATGGGTGAGATCTCCTTTTCCCTTG
This sequence comes from Deltaproteobacteria bacterium, assembly GCA_043776735.1. Taxonomy (GTDB): domain Bacteria; phylum Bdellovibrionota; class FAC87; order UBA2466; family UBA2466; genus JBGSST01. Next base: position 6,547 of record JAYVQZ010000263.1, read on the forward strand.
TCATCAAGGAAATGGTATTTGGTCACGTACTCATTATTTTCATATTTAGGAAAGGTTTGGAATGCCCCCTTTGCACTGAAAGTCCCTCCCCCGTGGCAGTCCATGCACCCTACCTCCGCTGCCGTTTGCATGCCCCGTTCTGCTTGAGCCGAAATAGCGGTTTTATCGCCTTTGGCGTAACGATCATACGGACTATTGGGAGTAATTAGAGTCCGTTCATATGTGGCAATTGCCTTTGCCACGTTATCGATATTTAAGGAATCGCCCCCGGGAAATACTTTTTGGAAGTCTGTTACATATCCCGGAATTTTTTTGAGCCTTACAATGACAGCGGCATGGCTTTCCATTCCCATTTCGATGGGGTTTGTTAATGGTCCTTTCGCTTGCTCTTCCAACGATCCCGCACGCCCATCCCAGAACTGTTTGGAATTAAAGGCCGCATTCCAAACGGTGGGAGCTGAACGTTTTCCTTTTTGACCGTAGATCCCCACAGACACAGCCCGATTGTCCGTGCCTCCTCCCATGACGCTGTGACAGGAATTGCAGGATACGGTTCCGTCTTTTGAGAGCCGTTTATCGAAAAATAACTGTTTCCCCAGCTGAACCTTTTCAACCGTGATGGGGTTATCCGTCGGAATGGGGGGAAACGAAGGAAGCGGTGGCCATAATGGCGCTGCCGAGACCGCCCTGACTAATAGAGAAGAAAAAAACGCCAACGCCAATGTACCTAAACTTCGATGCCCCAAACGGAAATGTTCCATAACTTCCCCCTGAGTTTTATCCTGTGGGAATCATGAGAAATCCTCAACGCAAGTTTTGGTTAAACGTTATTTAAGCTTTGCTA
>JAYVQZ010000264.1:0-7389 GCA_043776735.1 Deltaproteobacteria bacterium
TCGAATCTCCCAAGACAGCGTTTGTTCCCGATGTTGGGGAGGCAAAAGCGCCTGAAATCGTCTGGACTAGCCGCGCCATGTCGAAGAATTTTGACTATCTTGGACTCGTAAAGAGCCGATCGTGGAGCTACGACGGCGCCTTGGAACGGCTAGTTGAGGGTGGTCAGAAATTACGCGCCGATGCCATCATTGACGTGCATTACCGCAAAGTGGGGTTCCTCACCGCGATGGAAGCCTTTGCGATCAAATACAAACCTTAAAGGAGCTACGCGTTGAGTGCGATAAAGAAAATTGCCTTGGTGACTGGCGGCGGTGATTGCCCCGGCCTTAATGCCGCTATCCGTGCTGTGGTCCAAACCGCCACCCTGGAGTACGGAATTCAAGTGATGGGCGTACCGGATGGTTTCCGAGGCCTCCTTGAGAATAAGTTCGTCCCTTTAGACATGAACAACACCACGGGAATTTTTGCTAAGGGCGGAACCATGTTGGGCTCCTCCAACGTAGACACCCCATTTCACGTCCCCGTCTTTAAGGATGGAAAAAAGATTTACGAAGATCGTTCGGACGAGGTGATGGAATACCTTCGCCGCGAGCGGATCGACGCCATGATCGTCATCGGTGGAGATGGCACCCAGGCTATAGCGCACGGTATGGCCCAAAAAGGACTTCGTATCATTGGCATCCCCAAAACGATCGACAACGATCTCAATGGCACTGAGTTGACGATCGGTTTTTTCACAGCTGTTTCTACGGCGGTGGAGGCCATCGATAAGTTGCATACGACGGCGGAGTCGCACCAACGAATTCTTGTTGTTGAAGTGATGGGCCGAAACGCAGGTTGGATTGCGCTATTTGCAGGGCTAGGGGGAGATGCTGACGTCATTCTCATTCCTGAGATCGATTTTGATTTAAAGAAGGTGGCTACCCACCTCAACGATCTTCATCATCAGCGCAAGCGGTATTCTATTGTCGTAGTGGCCGAAGGGGCAAAGGCTGTGGGCGGTGAATTGACAATCTCTCGAATTATCGAGGACTCGCCTGAGAAAGTTCGGCTCGGTGGCGTAGCTCACCGAGTGGCCCACGACTTGGAAGCCCTCACGGGACGCGAGTCTCGTGCGATTGTACTTGGACATCTTCTTCGCGGGGGTTCGCCGGTAGGAATCGATCGCATTCTAGCTAGTCGTTTTGGAGTAGCCGCCGTCAAAGCGCTAGTCGATGGTCAGCAAGACGCGATGACGGCTTATCGAAACGATCATGTTGAAATGGTTCCGCTAGAAACAGGAGCTGGGAAAAATCGTTTCATTGTTACCGATTCCCCCTTCATGCAGGCTGCCCGAAGCCGCGGCATTAGCTTTGGCGATTAATGATGATCTCCCCGATAAATTGACCTCTCAGGCCTCAGGTCTGGCAGTCTCAGTCGTCGGGGTTATCTATAGACAACGCTGCCCCAACCGACTCTAAGGCATGTGCCAAAAGGTACTTAGTACACTGCTGTCCGGTCAAAGTTGCAACGGTAGGAGTAGTTGAGAGCTAGATACTTTTTGCTCGGTCAATTTACTGAGCCAAGTGCAGTCCCAGTATCCCCGATCAAAGACTACCGTGGCTCCAGGTTTAAAATCGAAGTGAGTTCTGGCGATAGGTATGTCGTTGCACTTAGCTAGAGTAACGACAAAGAAATCCGGCAGGTCACCGGCCAGATCAATGGCAGTATGCAGTTTAACTGCCGCAGTTTCTCGTCGATAGTTTCCAATCGAGAGCCCCTAACAGGTGACTCTTACAAACAATGATTGAGAACGCCAGCCGTTACGGCTCCGGTGAGCGTCGTGCAGGTGCTGTCGGAACAGGTCTGAACGTTGTAGGAACCACAAACGGCCGTGGTGTCGTAAGTAAACGTCAACTGTTCCGCACTGGTTTTGCTTCCACTGTGGACCGCATTGATTGTTCCGGAAACCGGGAAGCATCCGCAGTAGCTGGCGGTTCCATGTTTATACGTAACGTCCTTCATGATGTTACGGGCAGTCCATTTCGCTAGGTTGTGCTGAACAATGACGGGAGAATTGGCATCAGCGCTATTAACCACTTTCGTGTCGACTCCGGCGGCAAACGTATGAGCTATGCTTAGTCCAGTGCCTCCGAAGGAGATTGTGTGATCCCAAAGTACGGCGGATTTTCCTGCCTTTTTCCCGGTGGCCACATGCTCCACTCCGTAGTTCATCAAAGTTTGTACTGATGTTGTTACGCCTATGCTAAGTGGAGTCGTAACCTTCCTTAAGGTCCCGTACGTTGCGTAAGTAGGGTGTTTGTTTAGGGTGACGGCGCTATCCCAGCCCACCGGTGCTGTATTGTCGGCGGTCACGGAAACACCATTGACGTTAGCTAAACTGGTTCCTGCGGTGAACGTTCGAAAAAGCGTGGCGTTATTGCTCGTAAAGAAATTGTGCCAAAAACCTGTTCCGGGGCAGGCGAGTACAGTTCCTCCAAGAGTAAGTGTGTAGCCACCCGTAAAGGTGGTGCGGCCATTTTTGCTGGTGCAACCAGCGTAGGCGACGGTGACGATACCGGACGCGCAGGTTTCATTAGACGCGCTACAAGCCGTTGCCGATGCCTCTGGAATCCCAAAAAGGTCGGTTCCAATCTGAATGAAACGACTATCGCGCTTTACATCAAAATAGACGGAGGATCCGCTATCGCTTCCGGCAACAGCACCCCCGGCAACAGCCGCTGCGGTAATGGCAGCGTGATCTCCAGAAACGTCAGTGACGTCATCCGAGTTGGCGCCGCAACCGTTTAAATAAAATACCAGGCCCAACAAAGCTGCTGCACTTGCCAACGACAAATAATATTTTTCTATTTTCATGAAAAGGGCTCCCTCAAAAAATTATGTAAATAATTCAGCGTGTCGCAGAATTTGTGACCGTAAACGGTAAGCGTAGACCTTAACCAGAGGGGGATCAAGGAGCTTTGAACTGGGGCGGTTGCTCACGATGACGGAGGGGGGCATAAAATTTGAGTGAGACGCTTTGATCTTAATAGGCGACTTGGGTAACGGTTCCATCCGGCTGGTAGACGTGCACGTCCTTAGCCCCAAAAGCACGGGCTGGCCGCATCTCAGCGTCTACGAAAGAAGGACCGATGCGGTTTGCGCGATGAATGACTACGGAACTGCCAGCTCTTTCTAGCTCCCCGAGATTTTGCTCAATGACCGTCTTATCAATATGCCCGTTTTCGACAGCAATCAGAGAAATGACGCGAACCTCATTGGGCGGGACGTGAAGCTGTTCCGCCAGTGCAAGTCTTGCACTTTGAAAGGCGGGGGTGTCCACCGGATGCGGCGTTGCAGGGTCTAGGTCGTCCTTAACTACCAAGTAATGCCCCCCGTAAAGCGTATCTAAACCAACAGGCTGAAGGTGGTGAGTTACCGGGCCTGGTGTCCGAGCAGACGAAGGAGGTTGGGGACGGAACATGACGTAATCAGTGGCACCATCCAAGAGATCTAAATCGAGCGAATTATTGTGCTCCGCGAGATGCTTAATTCCCTCACCATGAAACTGAATCATGTCGATTTCAAAAGACTTTCGATCGCCTGTGCGCTTTTCTCTCAGGTCATCTGATAGAGACCGCATAAATTTCTCGGGATCGTGCCGATAAGCAACTGTGGCGTAGGCGAGGTTGGTGGAAAAAATTCCGATATCGATTTTCTGCTGTTCGGTATCTTTATCAAACATCCTCACGTCCACGAGAATTTCATTTACCTGAAGACTTCCATCAGCGGCTTTTGTATTAAAGCGTAAACCAATGTAACCCCTGCCTCCGTCTTCTCTCCACGACGTTGTTACCGTATTGGCTAGGGTAAAAATATGGGGAAGGTATGCGTCTTCGGGTAGGGGCGATGGAAATTTAATGGGATCGTTTTGGTGATCAGCGGTCGCTTTTTTGAAACGGTCGGCAGCTACTTTGGCCGCTCTGGCTTTCTGTTGGGCAGAATTGTGGGTGGCGTCGAGTGAAAGACCTAACTTTAAAAGGGAAATGGAAGATCCAGGAATTCTCACACCATTATTGTGTTTAATATTTGCCGATTCTTGAGCTTGAGTGACTCCAGAATCGACGATCGTATTGCTGGCTTGTCCGGCAAATTGAAACGCGTTGCCCGCCGCATGTCCCGCGCCGACCTCTTCGAGGCTGGCCACATAGTTTCCACTCGTGTTAATTCGTCTCGCTTTTAGGATGGTTCGAAGTGGGTACCCCTTGAGATCGGAGGGGAATCCGTATTCAGGATGTTTTGGCGAACTCCGCTTAAAGGGAAGCAGGTCGGCCAAACTTTCTAATCCAGGTCCGCAAAAGAAAAGGGATAGGGGCTGGCTTGCGGCAAAAGAGGGCCTGGCAATAAACAGTACAGTGCCGATGAAAATGGTTGCCTGAATTCCGCCTTTTGTCCTCATGACTGCCATTTCTCGACAGCGGCGCACTCCGGCACGCCCCTGCCCTTTGAGAGTGCAACCGGCGGGCCAGTAGCGGGCGGCAACGCAGAAGGCTGAGACTCCCAGGCCTTTCGGCCTGAGAGATCAATTGAAACCTCGTCCCCGATTTCCTTTAGAATACAGACAAATTTTTGATCTCTCAGACCAAAGGTCTGGGAGTCTCAAACAAACGATCTAATACGGATAGAGGGCGGTAGAGTAGCGACTGGGAGGCAAAACCTCCCAGCCGCTACGAAAAAACTCAGCTTATTGTTTTTCTAACGACGGGTCGACGGTCGTATAGGTCAAGCCAGCATAGCCATTAAACCAAGCGGCCGAACTGGTATAAGTTCCCAGCAACGTAAACGGAAAGGCGACTGTGGCCGGTTTAACGAGTCCTGTCCCGCAGGTAGCGGCGTTAGAGGAGGCGGAGGTGTAGCAACGGACGTTGGGTGCCTGTTCCGCATATTTGGTGGGGTCTTGAAGGTCGGCTGCGGTGGCACTGGAGGTTACGTACGTGTGCGGTTTAATTCCGGTGGTCAGATTTCCATCCGCCGATGCAAACCAACCTTGGTACGAGGTGGTTGGGCCCGATGTGTTTTGGGATACATCGGAATGGGCTGCGGAAACTTTTCCGCCTGCTTTAAGGCCGGTTACCTTGAAGTTGGCGTCTGCTGTGACTTCGGCATAAACGCGATCGTGCCGAGACCAGCCACAGGATCCGCTAGAACATCCGGTGCCCGCTCCGCTATACCGATCCGAGCGTCCTTCATAGCGAAGTACACCATTGGCTTTATCCAAATATCCCGCGTAGGCACCTGTTTTGTTAGTGGCGTCGGGGGATTGGTCTTCCATCGAGATAAATTCGATGACGTCAGCCGACACTTTAGCAGCGAACGTATACGTTCCGAAACTCGGAACAACCATCTTGTACCCACGATCGAAGTAGGTATTAAAGGCAGCGGGAGCGGAAGGCGTCATTGAGATCGTCAACGCTCCAGTAGTTCCCATGTTGGTTAATTGCGTCGCAGTAAAGCAACTAGAGTCAGGCGTCGCCGTGATGGAATGCGCCACACCATCATAGGCAATGCCTTGGGCGGTCATGGCCTTTTCGATCATGCACGAGATGGAAGCCACTATGGCAAAGGCGCCCTGCACCGAGTCCGGGGATCCTGTGTTTTTTGCTAGGAGACAAAGGAACGTGCGTCCGGCAAAGTCTGGATCGTTTTGGTTGAGCTTGGTAGTCGCCGGCGCCGCTAACGCGGAGGCGTTAGCATCACATAGTTGATCAATGGTGTAGTCAGTTCTGAGCGAGGGGACGCTTTGGCGAGAACTTAATCCCGGTCCTTTGATGCTGCTTCCTACAGCAAGTACTGCGGATGCGATGCTGGTCATCACTGCCGACGGATTTTTGGATGAGAATGTCGAGCCGGCAGAGCTGGCGCCGCATCCTGTTAGGTACGTTGCGCCGGCGATACAAAGCCCGGCAAAGAAGATGAGACTCTTTTTCATTTAGTAGTCCTCTTGAATTGGTTTTGGGGGTTAAAAAAGAAGACTATATCACGAGCGCGGATAGCGTTGAATTTCTCGCCAAAAAAGCAAAAAGGTATTTAGTACCTTTTTGCTTTTTTACTGGCGGAATTTTTCCCAACGCACGTGAGGGGAGTTTTTTAGCAGAAACAGGGAGATGCCCCGGTACGACATGGCTCGGTAAAGCGGAGTGGCTTGTCTACTTACATCGTCGTCAAACCATTTTACCTGCTCCACAAACGTGGGCTTTAGTTGCAGTATGGAATAGCTTAAGTCGTACTTGTTGTGGCCGGGAAGGGTGATAAGTCCCTTAACCGAAAGTACATGCGGGGCAGTTCTTGCGATACGCTTGTCATTTTTTCCTAAAAAATCCACGGCCGACAGATGGGGTAAATAATAGGGAAGGACCCCTGCACTAAAAACTCCAACCGAAGCCCCTGGTTTAAGAATTTCATCGAGGGCAATGGCTGTTTCAATAAATCGGTAATTTAATTTTCTGCCCGGTAGTTCTTTAAATATGAGTTCGCCCAAAAAAGCGTGATTTTGCCAGAGCGAAAGAAACAACACGGCAACCGCTAGAAAAATGGGGCGCCTTTTTTCCGATGTAGGAATCTGCTCTGAAAAAAATTTCGAGAAAAGAAATCCCACGGAAATAAAAAGAAAGGGCATGGCCGGAACTGCCATTCTCCACATCGGCCAAGCGTCTCCCCCCAGCCAGAGTTGGTAAAAAGTAGAGATAGCTAACAGCAGGAGGCTCAAAATGGAAAAAAGTGGGAATGGCCCTCTTGCGATGCTTGCTGCTACGAGAAGCGCGGTGAATACCATCTGCGCGAAGAAGGGTTTTAGGAAAAGAAACCCATTCGTAAGTCGGGTTCCCAAGGTAAGTCCCGAGGCTTTTAGGTAGTAGGTATTTGGAAGCCACTCTCCATAATAAATTTTTCTAAACGTAAGGTGGGCCGCTACCAGCCCGATAAAGACCCCCCACACCAAGCCTGGCCGCCTGCGGGGCCATTGATTAAACGACAGCCAGAAGATGCCGATCCCCACAGGGAGCATAAAAATGAAGGCGTCTGGTCGGGTAAGCCAGCCTAAAAACAGGAGAAGGCCCAATAGAATATCCCGGTGCCAGGGGTAGGCCGGATGCACGGGTAACAGTAAATTTATAACCGACAATAGGAGAATCAGCGTGAGCCAAGGAGTTTCCATTCCCGAAAGAGCCCAAAAAAGAACTGGAAAACTGGTGAAAAATAAAAAAAGGGCAACGTCTTGTGCCCAAGCAATTTGGCGAGCCGCAATTGCCCGCTCCTGCCCCAAATGGTTCATGAGTTTGAGAATTGATAGTGCCGTGACCCAGAGAGCCCCCACGTTTAACCACTGAATGGCAAAGGGGGCCCAACGAAGA
>JAYVQZ010000265.1:0-27398 GCA_043776735.1 Deltaproteobacteria bacterium
TCACCACGGTGCCGTTGAACCACTGCATTGATCACATCTTTAGGGAGGCCAGAGAGCACCTGAACATTTTCAGAAATAATGCTTATCGCATGCTCACCCTTAAGACCGAGGCGACCTGGTCCCGAGATCCCTTCGCCGATTCCATCGCCGTGATAGCCGCGACCCAAGCCTTTTGTCGAAGGACCATCGATACCGATGGTCTTGCCGCCTCCGCCTTCACCAACACCTTTTAAGCCAAGGCCTCCTGCGCCTCCGCCCTCTTCGATGCCCTTACCTCGGTGTCCTTTAACGGCTTTTCCAAAGTCATCAAAACCACCACGCCCTTCAGCCCCCTCACCGGCATCAAGCAGATTTTTAATATCCTTGCCCGCTCCCGTTTGGCTGAATGCTTTAAGCAGACCAACGCTCTTTGCTTTGTCAGGTCGGATCAGTTTTTGCGGCGGCGGGGTTTTGGCTAAGTTCTTGGGTGCCTCTGAAGAAGCCTCTTTGGGCTTAGACTTAGGCATCAAGGTTTGGGCTTTTTCAGCAGTTTTGGGGAGGTTTGGCTTTCCCGCTTCCCCTTCAGTGCCTTTTGCCGGACCGCCTTCGCCCATCTTAGAACCACCCTGCTTATCGTCCATTCCCTTGGCAACGATTCCCATTTTAGAAATATCAGGACGCTTCTTAATGACGATCTTGGCAAATCGTTCCGGAATCATCTCAATGGTTACCGGAGTCTCTTTGGGAATGAAGCTAACCCCAATGAACATGATGGCCAAAAACAACAGCGAGCCGATGGCCGTTCTAATGAGCAAGGGATCTCTATCGAACAAAGGCGCCGCCATAATTCGCGGGGCCGGTTTTACGTAAAGAACAAAGAAGTTGATTCTGCCTATACTCAGCTTGGCAAAGTCGTCTTGACGCAGAGGAAGTACATAGTACTCCGCGTCTTTTCGAACAAACTTTTCATCCTTTAATTGGGCAACCGTATAGATCTTATCGCGAGCACGAACGGTGCCTTTCATATCGGCCGTGAAGGCAAGATGGGCATTGCCATCCTCTTCAATCGACACGAGAGGAAATTCATCAGGAATGCCTTCACTGGGAATAATATAATCACAACGTGGGCTCTCCCCAACGGTGAGCACCATAGCGTCGTGGTAGTTGTCGATGTCCAAAATATGATCGCCCCATAGGACGGTCACTTCGAGTTCCCGGGCGTGCTCGGGCTGTTCAAAGGCCTTTTCCAACTCCTCTGGCAGCATGTCATCGTCACCTTTGCGAGTGCGACGATCTTCAATTCTTCTTTCTAACGAGGTGATATCAAATACCCGACGTTCGTTATTACGACGACCGCCTACACGGCGCTCATATTCCAAGGGAGTGCGTCTGTCTTTTTTCTCACGACGATCAGAATCGACCTCCATCCCTTCGCCACCGCCCGCCACAGCTCCGCTTGGCGGTGTCTCTTCTTTACGACGTGATCCGGTTCGTTGCTCAATACGACGTTCTCCATCGCGTCGCTCGTCCAGGCGCTGCTCGTCAGGAAAAGCATCTTTTTTACGACGGTCGGTACGTGTCTCGCCACGCCGATCCATGTTGTCGATGAGGCTGCGATCGATGTCTAGCCTGGTCTCATCACCATCTAATAGGGGTTCGCCTTCAAATCGAGGCTGCGTTGCGGTGACTTTCCCCGACCCTTTTTCTACCCGAAGTTCGACGTGCCCGAGTCGGATGATGTCGCCCGGCTTAACGGCTTTTTCTACGATCTTTTCGCCGTTCACGAAGGTCCCGTGAGAGCTGGCTAGATCCGTGAGGAGGATCTTGTCCCCTTTCGTTTCGAGCAGAGCATGGATGCGCGAGACTCTCGGATCGTCGATCCGAAGGTCGGCGGATAAAATCCGACCCAGCACAATCTTCTCTTTAACGAACTCACTGGTATGTATCGACTCCCCTGAGGAGTCTAGAACATCCAAGCGAATGGGTATCTGGGTGGTGGTGGCTTTAGCTTCCATATTTTTTTCCTTTAAACCCAAAGACGAAAACGGTGTCCTAAAAACTATGATTGCAACTGCGACTGCGACTATGACTGAGATCCTCGGCCTCTTGGGCCGTAGGATGATTTTTTGCCGCTCCCGCGGCAAAAAATCACTTCATCTGACGAACAGAATCTGAAACCTCGACGTCAAAGTTTTCACGAATGCGGATAATGCTCCGACCCTTCACGTCTTTGATATTTGAAATGTAGGAACCTGAGGGCTTGTTATAAACGCCGTCGATGTTGGCGCCCTCAAAATCATAGGTAGTCTTCTTCTTGTACTTTATAGTGGTGTTCCCTTTTTTCTCAGTGACGTAATCGCCACTATCCAGGGAATTTGAAGAGGATTTCGGTGCGGACTTAGCCGTGGGCTCCCGATCCTCATCGCCAAAGACCGAGAAGGGCGCAAGAAGGCCCAATAAGATCACGATGAGGGAACTCAATTTAACTGTATTCGCCATGCGACCTCTCTATTATCTCCAATTTTGGAGAAATTCGTGAGCCTTAGCTGTTTCTTTTCCACCATGCTGCAAATAACGCTTCATGAGCTCGGCTGCCTCGTCGCGTCGTTTTAGGCGATTTCCCAGGAGCGCCGCATCATTAAACAGCACTGAGGAAGCTTCCGAGTTCTGGCCCAGGTGTTCCGAATAAACCGCATGGGCTTCTTCCAATTTTCCCAAACCCTCGAGCGCTAGGCCCAAACCCAACGAAGCATCCTCAAAGGAAGAATCCAATTCCCTGGCACGAGCAAATAGTTTCTCGGCATCTGCCCAACTATGACTCTGTAAATAGATGGAGCCTAAGTTTACGAAAGGCGCTGGTGAAGCAGGCTCAGCCCGAGTTGCCTTCTCTAAATATTCCAAGGCCGCCAAACGGTTTTTTTCCTTTAGCGCCAATAAGCCCAGGTTATTGAATAGCGGGGATTTCCAGGCAAATTCACTGTCTTTCTCGAGTTGGTGATAGAGATAGGTCGCTAGCTCTTTTTTTCCCGCTCTTAAATAGTGGCCGGCCAGTACGAAAATCGCTTTTTTATCTTTGGGATGCTTGGCGAGATACTCGCGGAGCTTTTTTTCAGCTACTGCCCCGTGTCCGGCGGCGTCAATCGTAGTAACGTATTCCAAATAAGCTTCGCTGTCGGACATTTCGGGAACTTTTCCTTCCCACGCTTGAGCGTGTGCCTCCGCCACGGTGCGATTGGGCTCAAAGCCGTTCTCAAGATCCCCCTCCATCCAGGCAAGGTGACGTGTCACGGAAGGCTTAACCCCTTCGGTAAGGGGCGCCTGATACTTCACGCTGGCACATCCGGCCAGGGCGAATGCAACGAGGTAAAATGCCGTTGAAAATTTTGGGGAAATATTCTGGGAAATTTTCTGGCTCATTTTTTAGTAACCTCGGTATTCGGGGGACGTGTGCTCCAATATGAGGGCGAGGGAAATCGGCCGCTCAACTCAGGCTCCGCTTTTTTGAACGTCTCCCAGCATTTCTTGGCATATTCGTTGGCTACGTGAAACTGTTGTGAGCGTTCGACACACAATTTTAAGTTCTCAGTCTTCTTCTCTTCAATAGGCTTTATCCGAGAGTCATAAATTGCCTTGAGGCTCTTCTCGGCGTCTGCCTTAAGTTCGCCCTGATATTTGGCTGGAATGCTTACATTGCGAAAGGACTGTGCGTAGTCGCCAAAGGCGTTGGCCCGTTCATAGAGAACGGCTACGCCCCAGTCAGGGACGCCAAGCTCTGAAATCTTGTCATAGGACTCAATCAGCTTAGCGAGAAGTTTTTCTTTTCGCTTCATCAAGTAAATGAGGTCCTCAGGCGGAAATCTCAACTTCACCTCAGCATACTTCTCTCGTTTTGCTCCGACAGTTTGAAAAAGAGACTCTGCAACGTAGTAAGCCGTAGTGCCCGTTACCTTGGCGCCATTAGTAGACTCATACTGACTGCGAAGCTCCTTGAGCACGCCATTTTTCTCTGCCATCTTTCCCGCTAAATCATACTGGCGGGCCAGTTCTGCGGTATAGCGCAACCTATCCTCAGATGAATGAGAGTCTCTTGCAAGGCGACGAAGGGCTGCTGCCATTTTATCGTACTGCCCTAGCTTCCGGTAAATCTTGGCCAAGCTTTCACCGATAGCGCGCCGCTCTTTTTCTGCTACCGACCGATCGGCAAGATATTCATTGTAAAGGGTTGCGGCCGAATCGTTCTTCTCTAGTAATTCCGCAAAGACGGCTGAATTGTAGAGAGCTTTTCTTGCCTCAGGATTTTTTGGGAATTTCTTATGGAACTCAGAGAAAAGACGCTGGGCAGTATCAAAATCATATTGTTGTTCGGCCAGTCTTGCCTGAGAAAGCGTCAGTTTTTCCGTGTACTGGGATTTTGGATATTTCGTCACAAAGGTCTGAGAGGCTGCCGTGGCCTTAGTGGAATCCTGTGCTTTCTCATAGGAGACTACTGCATTGTAGAGAGACCGCTCTGCTAAAGGGCCATTGGGGTTGGATTTATAGATGGCCATGTAAGAGTCGCCGGCCTCAGCCCACTTAGAATCTGCTTCTACTTTTTCGATAGATTTAAATCCGACTTCGGCGATGATTTGAGACATCTCTTCCTTAAACTTTACATCGCCCAGTCCTGCCACTTGCGAGAACTCCATGGCGGATTTGCCCAGTGAGGCGTAGTCTTTTTTTGCATTGTAAATATCAAGAACTAGATGCGCCGACGTTTCAGCGCTCCGGTGTTTAGGGTGCTTTAGTGCAATTTCTCGAAACTGCGCGAGAGCGACATCAAGGTGATGGCGTTTGTAATAAATGGCAGCGACTCGGAAACGAACATCCACTACTCGGGCCCCTTGAGGGTACTCAGAAATGTAGTAATTACCGACATCAATAAAACGCTTTTCATTATCCGGGATCTCTTCAGGAGCCAAAACCGCTGTCTTCGCCTTCTCAGGGGTCAATCGTTCGATCTTTCCTTGACGTGCGGTCATCTGGTCCAAAGCTTCAAGAGCACTGTAAACAGCCTCATCGGTCCGCTTGTCTTTGGGCGGCACTTTGGCCGCTTCCATGTAGGAGCTGGCGGCATCGATAAATTTGTTCTGCTCGTAGAAAACTTCGGCGCGATAAAAATATATATTTTTTCGGGAAGGGTGATTGGGAAAGCCAGAAAGAAGCGCCGAGTAGAGCCTTAATGCATAGCCGTACGAAAGCTTATTCCTACTCTTCTGCGCAGACTGGTGAAGGAACAGGGCCCCTTTTTCAGATTCCGTCTGCAAGGTGCTTTGTGCGGCTTTCATCTCCGCTGGTTTAGTTTGCGCGAACTTTTTGGCCCAGTCCGAGTTTTCTCCATAACGCTGTGTTGCCGATTCTAACGTGGCAACAGCTTGATCCATAAGTCCTGTCCGACTTAACGATTCATACAGACCGAGTGCCAAGTTTGGAGATTCGATGGCATCGGGAAACTCTTGAAGTAACGTGGCATATGCCTTAGAAGCGGCTCTGTCTTTTCCTTTGGAGCGAAGAATGTCGGCAATGAGGCGTAAGTTCTCCAGCATTTTGTCGCGTCCGACCTTGTCGGAGAAATACTCGGTAGCTTCTTCAACCGCTTCGACTTCTCCAAAGAAGAGCACTAGATCGCGCAATGCCTGCTCACGTAGGTTGAACTTTGATTTTTCTGTAGCTCCGCTTAGCATCTCGACTACGCCCTTCATTCCCGCCAAACCTTTTCGAGGCTGGCTAAGGTTGAGATCGCACCAGGCAATCTTATAACGGGCGAACGGGTAAAGTGGGGACTCTGTCCGGTGCACCAAAATGCTGTATTTGTTTAGCGCGTCTCGGAACTTCGTTTTCTCAAAATAATGATCGGCCAAATAAATGACTGCCTCTTCAAACTTCCGGCTACGTGGGTACTGGCGAATTACGCGCTCCAGATAAGAGGTTGCTTTTTCATTGCCTGACTCCATCTCGACAAAGCCGATAAAAAACAGAACTTCGTCCATTTTTGGATGTTTGGGGAACTCCTTTTCCAACTTGTAAAAGAGCGTCAGGGAATCTTTCAAATAGCTTTGAGAGCGGGTGTTATCTAGTTTGGCTGGCTTTGCGTTCTTATCAATAACCTTTTTCTTCTCATAATCGGCGATCTCAGAGCTGTAGAGTTCGGTCTCCCGGTAGGAGAGCTCCATATACTTCTCTGCGTAGAGCTGCCCCAGCCTAAGCAGTATGTTGTCCCGGTTCGATGTCATGCCCGCATCGAGCTCTTGGCGAAGCAGTTTAATAGCCTGATCTCGCCTGTCTGAAACAAACGTCTCCTTGGCAAAAAGGTATTCGCGCGCATCCACTGACGGGGCATTCACTCGAACTTTACCCCCTTTAACCGACACCCGAGGAGAGTTAAACGCGAGCGTTGACTCCACCGCAGAGACCGTTTTCTTGGGCAGTTCAAAATTCTCGTAGTCCTTCTTCTTCGCGGCGAGGGCAAAACCCGTCGACAGCAAAAGTGAAGTACAGACGAAAAGGGGTGTTTTAAATATCATCATCAGTTCCCTTAGTTAATACAGGCACTTTCAGTGGTGTAGACGTAGGCGCCCAATTCATCGTCCCAATACTCGCCCTTAAAGGGCCAAAAGTGATAGCCCGAGGCCACCGAGGTCTCCACGTCCACCACCCGTTTTGCGGGCAGCCCCTTGGCGCCTTCGATAAGTTCCTTTTCTCCGGTGACAATTTCCACCTTAAGATAGTTGGCCTGTTCTCTTTGTTGCACCAGCTCGGCCAGTTTTCTCTTATGCAGTCGCTGGATAGTTGCTCCCACTTCGAGTGAAACCTGGCGATCTGCCTCATCCAAGAGTTGGCCCATGCGAGTCATCTGTTCGTTGCGGCCGTAACGAGCAATGTTGCGACGTTCTTCGCGCAAAAGATCCAAAACCTTCATTTGTTTCTTAATGCCTGGATCGCGTTTGATGAAATTTAAAAAAGCTCGGTGAACGCCCTTCTCCGTTTGGAAGGCCTGAAAGTAAGAATCCGCACCCGAAAACTTGCCGGCTTCGGCCTGCATCGCTCTTAGGATCGGATCATATATGGTGAAGAACTGAGAAAGGTTCTTTCTCATCTCCTCATATTTACACAGAGAGTACAGGATCGTCGCTTTGAGAATATAACCCTCGCCTACCAGATCTTCCCGGTAAAAAGGGGAAAGGACGGTATGCAGGTTCCCCAAAGAGACCGTCGTATCGTTGACCCGCATTAAAGGCCAGCTGGCTTCTAACAGAATGGTCAGCCAATGCGGGGAGGAACTAAGAAACTGGGAATAGAGCTCAATGGATCTCTCCATATCGCCTTGTGTATAAACTGTGCGGGCCAAATTCAAACGAGCCAGTTCTGCCGTTGGAAATAACTCTTTACGACCACGACTGATCTCAAGAACCTTGTCGAAATAGATTGCTGAATCTTTGTAGTTTTTCTGTCTCGTTGCGATTACGCCAAGAAAAAAAAGTGCCCGGGGATAAAATTGGCTCTCAGGATGGACCGATTTGAAATGGGCCGAGGCACCTGTTAGGTCACCAGAATCTAGTCGAGAAACTCCAATGGCAAAGCTCGCATAGGCGCCCACTGACTGTGGGATAAAATGCGAGGGCAACTTATCAAGTAACTTTCCGATCCGTTCCACCATATCCAACTTGTCAGAGATCGTCACAGCGTTACGAATCGCTTTATCGTAGATCTCTTTGTTTTTATCGTCGGCTGTCAAAAGCACATTTCTAAAGGAGACGTAGCTTGAGTAATAGTGACCCAATTCAAATAGGGTGAGCCCTTGATAGTAATAAGCGCGATTTTTGCTGCTACTATCGCTTGAGGATCCGATGGCTTGGGAGAACAGATCGAGAGCACGAGCAAAGTTGCCCGTCTCGTAATTTTTCTTTCCTAGCTCAAAGGCAGGCAATTTTCCTGCGGGAGCCGCCCAAACGGGGGCCGCGCCTAAAGTAAAAAAGAGGGAACCTATTAAGAAGGTACGCATGAAAAACCTCGTCGGAGTCGTTTCTCTTAAAGAAAAAAACTAGAGCATCTTGGGAATCCAAAAACTTAATGCCGCTGAAATCGAATAATTGTTTCGAGTGGTACTCTTTGCTGCACCGGTGGTTCTGTCCGTAGATGCTTCTGTATAAATATAGTCTCTAAACTCCACTTTCATGGAGAACCACTCTTTAAAGAAGACCCGCATGCCAAGACCGGGAGCCAATGTGAAATAGGAGTTCGTCTCTGTCTTAGCCAGACCAGCATTCAGGGAAATATACGGTTCAAGATAGGCAATCCATTGCGACATGGTCGAAGCTTTTCCATGAGTGGGAGAAAACTGAATCCCCGGGGTGAGCAAATAGAGTAGCCGCTGCACGTCGGGTTTTAACTCGGCCTTTCCCGCTGCCTTTTGCCCCGCGCTGATGTCAGCGGTAAACCCTGTGAAAAAATCTTTTGTGTAAGTGAAATCGAAAATCTCAATCGCCAGCGCGTCACTTAGATGAAGCGTGTAGCTAGCTCCGCCAAATAGAGTGCGTCGAATATCGCCAAAGGGAAGCCCCCCAAATCGAATCGGAGTGATTTCGTGTCGAAAGTTTTTTCGCGTGTACTTTTTCTGAACCACCACGACTTCTTCATTAGGAATGCTGCCTATATCTATCAGCTGTTTCTCAATCACATTAGAGTCCGCATAGACGGCGGATAAATTGAAAGTGAGGCACAAGAGAAGAAAAATATTTTGTGTCTTCATCAGAAGTTGTCTTCGTTTAGGTGAAAAAAAGGAGGCGAACGCCGTATACTGCCAGTGAGTCTTCTTTTTTATTATAAGGTCTTGAGGCCGTAGGCGCTAGCCATGAAGCAACGTCATTTACAAAGAGAAGAGTCAAAATTTTGACGGTGACAGAGAAATGCCCAGGTTAGAGCGCTGAGTCGAGTGGTGTGGCTTCAATGAGAAAACTGATACAAAAGAGCGAGGGAAAGGCTTTCATGGCCCACCGACGAAGACTGGGGACCAAAGAGGAGACTCCAGGGAATCGCAACAAAAGATGCTCCAGCGGGAGCATTCCATCGGCGGAAGAAAAAAAAGTAACCTGATAACCGGCGCTTTCTATAAGGGTTCGCCACGTTTTTGCGGTGAAAAATCGTAGGTGGGTGCCATCGAGTATCCCCCCGTCCGTATAATCCCATCGGCCCATTAACAGATTTTTTCTTACCGCCCAGTAGGCGACATTGGGAGCGGTGATGAACAGCCGCCCCTTCGAAGAAATAAGTTTGCGCAGATTGACCAAGGCGGTTTCGGGGGCTCGAAGGTGCTCAAGAACGTCGAGCAAAAGAACCGCATCATATTTTTGAATGAGATTGAGAAACGATTTGGGGTCTTCGATATCGCCCCGAACAACATTCAGCCCTTTGGCGCGCGCTTCAATAACTGCGTTTTCATTGTATTCAATGCCTGAAGTCTCATACCCGCGTTCGTTTAGAGCGTTGAGTAAGTAGCCGGTATGGCAACCAACCTCCAAAACACGGCCACGCGCAGGAAGCCGCTCAATCACACGAATGTATTTTCCGTCTAATGGGTGATCGAAGCGGCGATGGTAGGCAAGCGACATAGCAACTCCTGGGGATGGCTAAACTGCCTATTGGTCTTCCCTAATAACTATTATAAGGTCCCCCACCAGGAATGCCCTTCAAAATAGGGCGGCAACCGGAGGTCCCATTGAGTCAATATATTGACGCTGCCCCAGGCTCCCCAATGGTCTGGCACGAAGGAAAATTGGTCTCGTACGAAAAGGCCGCCATCCCTTTGCTGTCGCACACCTTTCATTACGGGACAGGCGCTTTCGAAGGAATTCGTGCCTATCGCACCTCCCAAGGAACTTCGATCTTTAAGGCCCGAGAACATTTTGAGCGGCTCTTAGACTCAGTGAAAGCCTTTGGGGGAACCATCAAGCATTCTGTGGATGAGCTTATTGAAGGGGCTCGCCAGGTGATTCGTGCTAATAAATTTGAAGAATGTTACGTCCGTCCCATCGCCTACTTGGACGATACGACCCGTGGCCTAAAACTCCCCCCAAACCCTACCTTTTTAGTGAGTATCGTGGCCTGGAATTGGGGAAAATACCTTGGGGATGACGCTCAAACCAAAGGAATCCGAGTCAAAACCTCCTCTTTCCGCCGTGCCGACATCAGCAGTTCACTGCCCGCGGCTAAAATAACGGGAGCCTATGTAAACTCGGTATTGGCCCGTAAAGAGGCGGTCGATAATGGGGCTGACGAAGCCTTGTTATTAGATTCCCACGGCTATGTGGCTGAAGGTTCAGGAGAAAACATCTTTCTCGTAAAAAAGGGAAAGATCTACACGCCCCCACAGCAGAACATCTTGCCAGGAATTACCCGAGATTCTGTCGTAGAAATTGCTGCCATCTTTGGGATTGAGGTCGTCGAGGCAAATTTAACGCGCAATGACCTCTATTTGGCGGACGAGCTGTTCTTTTCAGGAACGGCCGTTGAAGTAACGGCGATTCGTGAGATTGATAGCCGCACAGTCGGTAAAGGGGAGCCCGGTCCCGTCACTCGAAAGCTTGCCGATCTGTTTTTCCGCATCGCCGAAGGTAAGGAAGATCGCTTTGCTCACTGGCTAACCGCCGTCTAACGCACGCAGGCTACTTGATTTCTTTTTCAAAACGATTACATTTCATTCAGCCGATATGCGTTTTTTAGCAAATACAAATTCCCCCTCCGTTCGATGCCTTTAATTAACACTTTTATACATTCATGAGTGCCGTGGTCGTTACTTTGCCTGATGGCTCCACCCGAGAAGTGGCTTCGGGGTCAACGCCCCTGAACGTGGCCGAAACTATTGGTCCCCGTTTGGCCAAAGCAACCATCGCTGCAAAAGTCGACGGCAATGAGGTGGACGTCTATTTTCCCCTCACCAAGAATTGCCAGCTTCAGCTGATCACCAACAATTCCAAGGAAGGCCTGGAAGTGATTCGCCACTCCACCGCCCATTTGTTGGCGATGGCTATCAAAGACCTTTATCCGACGGCTCAGATTACGATCGGTCCCGTCATTGAAGAGGGCTTTTATTACGACATTGATTGCCCCAAGCAGCTCACTCCCGAAGATCTTCCTCTTATCGAGAAAAAAATGGCTGAGCTTGCCGGCCGCAATTTGGACGTGCGCCGCGAGGTGCTTCCCCGCGATAAAGCAGTTCAATATTTCGAGAGCATTCACGAAATTTACAAAGCCGAGTTAATTAAAGGCTTTCCTGCAGGTGAAGAGGTCAGTGGATATCGCCAGGGCGAATTCATGGATCTCTGCCGTGGTCCCCATGTGCCAAACACCTCCAAGCTGGGAAAGTTTAAGCTGTTATCGATTGCCGGCGCCTACTGGCGTGGCGATGAGAGAAACAAGATGCTTCAACGCATCTACGGGACCGCCTATGCCACCCAAGAGGAGGTGGACCTTCATGTTCATCGTCTTGAAGAGGCCAAAAAGCGTGATCACCGCAAATTGGGTCCCGAGCTAGGCATTTTTACCTTTCTCCCGATCGCTCCTGCCATGCCATTTTATCTCCCTAAGGGGACGTTGTTATTTAACAGCCTTGTTGAATACATGCGCAAAGAGGTTCTTCAATCAGGCTACGTGGAGGTGATCTGCCCTCAGGTCATGAGTAACGAGCTTTGGAGAACGAGCGGTCATTGGGACAACTACCGCGACAACATGTTTCTGGTTCAAGATGAAGGGGCCGACGAACCTTCAGCAGCTTTAAAGCCAATGAACTGCCCCGGCCACTGTGCTCTATTTGCCTCGACAAAGCACAGCTACCGAGAGCTTCCGTACCGAGTTGCTGAGTTTACTCGCTTGCACCGAAACGAACGCGCTGGAGTGACGCACGGTCTATTGCGAACACGTGCTTTTAGCCAAGACGACGCCCACATTTTTTGCACTGAAGACCAGATTCAATCGGAGTGCATCGCCCTGGTTGCCCAGACCTACCGCATTTATGCGGCCTTTGGTTTTGACGAGGTTGAAGTCCGATTGGCAACCCGGCCTGAAAAATACCTGGGAACGCCCGAGTTTTGGAACCGAGCGGAAAAGGTGCTCGCCGATAGCTTGAAAGCTGCCGGTAAACCCTTCGTTCTTGCCCCTGGTGAAGGGGCTTTTTACGCCCCTAAAATTGAATTCCATGTAAAGGACAGCATCGGCCGCCAGTGGCAGTGCGGCACGATCCAGCTTGATTACAACCTACCGGAGCGATTTAAGCTCGAGTTTGTAAACGCCAACAACCAAGCCGAACAGCCGGTGATGATCCACCGGGCTATCTTAGGTAGCGTAGAGCGATTCATGGGTATTTTGTTAGAGCACCACTTTGGCCGGCTCCCGTTATGGGTAAGCCCCGTTCAAGCCAAAGTGATCAGCGTCACCATCGATCAGGCAGAATATGCCAAAGAGGTGGGCGCCGCGCTCAAAGCTAACGGACTTCGAGTTGAAGTTGATGTAAGACACGAAAAGCTGGGAATGAAAATTAGAGAAGCCCAGCTAGACCGAACTCCCTTGATGTTGGTCATCGGGGGCAAAGAGGTCACGGAAAAGACTCTGTCGTTGCGTCTGCCTTCGGGCGAGAACAAAAATGACCTTACGATGGATAAGTTTTTAGAGTACATAAAACCCCGGTTAATTCCGGGTTTCCGAGAAGAAAAAACCCAATAAGGAGCCTATGGCTTTCAATCCAAAACAATCGTCTGGCGATAACATCCGAATCAACCACCGCATCCGAGCCCGAGAAGTCCGGGTCATTGGAGCCGATGGAGCCCAGTTGGGCGTAATGGACACGCGAAAGGCGCTGGAACTTGCCTCAAGTCTCGCCTTAGACCTGGCTGAAGTGTCCCCCACAGCCAATCCGCCAGTTTGTAAAATTCTGGACTACGGTAAGTTCAAGTATGAGCAGAAGAAAAAGGCCAAGGTATCCAAAAAGAACCAGGTCATTATCCTCTTAAAAGAGGTTCAGTTCCGGCCGCAAACCGACGTTCATGACATTGATTTTAAAACTAAGCATATCCTTCGTTTTCTCGCCGAAGGAAATAAGGTAAAGGTCTCTGTAAGATTCCGAGGTCGCGAAGCTTCCCACTCCGAACTGGGCCACGTTCTATTGCGTCAAATCGTTGACACCGTAGGCACATCGGGTATTGTTGAGCTGAGTCCTAAAATGGAAGGCAAGATATTGTCTTTAATTTTAGCGCCTAACGCGAAATCGAGTCCCAAAAAGATTGTTAATAAGCCTAAAGCGGAAGAGCCAGCTCGCCCAGTTGCAGCAGCTCCTCCTGCGGGGAATAAAGCTCCGTAACTAGCTGATAGGGCTCAAGAAGGTGTTTGGTTGTCATGCCCAAGTTGAAGACGAATTCTAGCGCAAAGAAGCGGTTTATCGTGCGAGGTTCCGGCCGTATCAAACGCGCCAAGGCCTACGCCAATCATATTTTAGAGCACAAAGGGGCAAAACGAGGCGCCCGTCTCCGGAAAACGGCGATGGTCGACAAGTCCAATTTGCGCCAAGTAAAACGAATGTTTGAAGGCAGAAGCTAAGTTAGCAACGGCCTTAAGTAGGAAAGACGTAGGATAAGACAATGCCCAGAGTGAAACGTGGCCCGGCGGGGAGAAATAAACGCAAAAAGATTTTAGAGCGTGCCAGTGGTTTTTACGGCAGCGCTCGCAAAACAGTAAAGATAGCGCGCGAGTATACGAACCGAGCGGACAGATATGCTTTTCGTGACCGCAGAGTTCTAAAACGCGAAATGCGCTACCTATGGCAAATACGCATCAACGCTGCGTGCAGGCTTCATCAGGTGAGCTATTCCCGATTTATTTCAGGCCTTAAGTTGGCCAATGTGGAATTGGATCGTAAGATTTTGGCGGAAATCGCCATTAAGAATCCCGATCATTTCTCTCGCCTAGTGGAACTTGCGCAGCCTAAGGCTGCATGATCGACAACATCCAACGGCTTCGTGATGAGGCCAAGGTACAAATTTCTGATGCTCCTACGTCTGAGGATTTGGAACGCCTGCGCGTCCATTACCTTGGGAAAAAAGGCGTCTTAACCACCTATCTCCATCAGCTCAAGGAGCTTGAGCCAGATCGACGTCGGGAGCTTGGTGCTCTTTTGAACGTGACCAAGGGAGAATTTGAAGGTTACCTCACCCGCCGCCAGCAAGAGCTGGGTCGCGTCGAGCTTGAGAAGGAACTTTCAGAGTCTACCCCTTTAGACCTTACTTTGCCTGGCCGGTGTGCCATGGCAGAAGGGTCCTTACACCCTGTTACTAAGGTATTGAATCTAATGACCGCCGCGATGAAGCGGATTGGTTTTTCAATGGCCTTTAGCTCTGAGGTTGAGACTGAGTTCTACAACTTTGAAGCGCTCAATACGCCAGCTGACCATCCTGCCCGGGACATGCAGGACACCTTCTACCTAAACCCCGGAATTTTACTTAGGTCGCATACTTCACCCGTTCAGATACGAACGATGAAGGCGCACACTCCTCCCTTACAGGTAATGGCATTTGGCCGAGTGTATCGGTCTGACTTCGACATCACCCACACGCCCATGTTTCACCAGTTTGAAGGCTTGATGGTGGATAAGAATATTTCCTTTGCTGACCTTAAAGGCATTCTCCACCATTTGGTGAAGCACCTTTTTGGAAGCCGGCCGTTGCGGTTTCGTCCCAGTTACTTCCCTTTCACCGAACCTAGCGCTGAAGTCGACATGCAGTGCTTTCAGTGCAGCGGTAAGGGATGCCGCCTGTGCAAAAAGTCTGGCTGGCTTGAAATTGGTGGCTGCGGGATGGTTCATCCCAATGTTTTTAGAGCGGTAAACTACGATCCCGATCGTTATACCGGTTTCGCTTTTGGAATGGGCATTGAGCGCATTGCCATGCTGAAGTACGGGATCGACGATCTCCGTTCTCTTTTTGAGAACGACTATCGCATGCTGGAGCAGTTTTAATTTCGCGACACGACTCCCCAAGGGGTCAGTGAAAATCGCGAACACGGAAGACGAAAGGGGAGGGCAAAGCAACCACCCACTCTCGGAACCCGATGGAATTGAGGAATTGGATGCTTCTCTCCTTAAATTGGCTAAAAGATTACCTTCTAAAATCCGACGTTAAAATCGATCCTAAGGAACTGGCGGATAAGCTCACAATGAGAGGGCTTTCCGTTGCTTCTATTCAACAACCTAAGGGCGGACTCGATCACGTCGTGGTAGGCCGCATTGAAAAGATTGAAAAGCATCCCAATGCAGATCGCCTGCAGGTCACCAAGATCATCGTTTCACCTGATGCCGATGCCGAAATTCTTCAAATTGTTTGTGGAGCCAAAAATATCGCCGAGGGGGACCTAGTTCCCGTCGCCCTTATTGGCGCCATGTTGCCTGGCGACCTTGAAATTAAATTTTCCTCCATCCGGGGCGTTGAGAGCTCGGGAATGCTCTGCTCAGGAAAAGAGTTGGGCGTTAGTGGCGACCACGAAGGCATTTTGCAATTGCCCCGCCATGCTCATCTGGGAGAATCGGTAGCTCGACTTCTGGGCCATGCCATCGAAGAAGATACGCTTTTGGAATTTGAACTTACGCCTAACCGAGGGGATTGCCTCTCAGTGATGGGACTTGCGCGTGAAATTGCACCTCTCCTTCGTACCAAAATTAAAGAGCCTAAACCGGCGCGATTTAAGACTTCGGCTCACCGCACTTCATCGATTATTAAAGTAGACATCGATAGCCCTGAAGCTTGCCCTCGTTATGTGGCACGTGTGATGGACGGCCTTAAAGTTACCGAAAGCCCTGAATGGATTCAGCAGCGGCTAAAGGCAGTTGGCATCCGCGCCATCAATAACATCGTAGATATCACCAACTTTGTAATGATTGAGTTGGGTCAGCCACTGCACGCTTTTGATTTGAGAAAACTTCAGTCTGGCGGCGTTCGCGTTGGAGAATGCAAAGCTGCTATGCCATTTACGCTTTTGACCGGACAAACCGTTCAATTAGAGCCAGGCGATATTTTAATCCTGGATGGGGACCGCCCTGTTGCGATCGCCGGAATCATGGGAGGAGAGAACTCTCAGATCTCTGAAGACACTAGCTCTATCGTACTAGAAAGCGCGATGTTTCCGGCGGCACGAATTCGAAAGACGGCAAAACGTCTTGGTCTGGTGACAGATTCGTCAAAACGATTTGAAAAAGGCTGTGACATCAACATGGTTGCCTTAGCCAGTGAACGGGCTTCGGTCCTTTATCGCGATACTTTCAACGCTAACGTCTACCATCCGCCCATTGACACCAATGAAGCGCCAGTGCCTGAGAAGGCCATTGCGCTTGACATGCGCGATGTTCGAAAAGTGATTGGTGTGCCCGATATCACTGGGGAGAGCGTCGTAGAGATGTTTGAGTCGATCGGAATTTCGACTCGCAAGAAATCGATGAACGTATTGACGGTTAAGATCCCCTCTTACCGGCCGGATCTTAAAGAGAGCATCGATCTGATTGAAGAAGTGGCCCGAATCTATGGCTACGCCGGTATTCCGCTTAACTACCCGCTTTCGTTCTCCATGTATGATCGTTTTGATGAAAGTGCTTTTGAGTTTGAACAGAAGACGCGCGCCGCTTTAATGGGATTGGGATTTAGAGAAACCATCCACTACAGTTTTACGTCGGAAGAGAACCTTTCCCGTTACGGTTTTTTGCACGAAAACCAAGTTACTTTGAAAAATCCCCTTTCTGAAGAAATGCGGATTCTTCGGACGAGCCTTTTGCCTTCGCTTTGTGAAACGTATCGGTTCAATAAAAACCGCAAGGTTTCTAATATCCGTATCTTTGAAGTTTCACGAAATTTCCTTAGCGACGCCCGGGAAGAGACCGGTGTTAAAGAAACGGCTCTCGTTTCAGGCTTGATGTCGGGGCAGGCGTTTCCTGAGTTTTGGAAAACGATGGATGAGCCGCTTAATTATTACCACGGTAAGGGTGCAATAGAAGCCTTGGTTCATCAGCTGACCACCGTCAAACTCACGTTTGAACCGCCCACGAACTCACGCCTCATTCATCCTAATCGCGGAGCCGTAATTAAAATTGGTCACCGAGAAGTAGGAATTGTCGGAGAACTTCATCCTCACATTCTTAAAAATGTGATGGAGACCGACGAATCTGTCGTGATCTTTGAAATTAGTCTTGAGGCACTCAAACGTTTTGAAAGAAATACGATCCGTTACAAGCCGCCATCTAAGTTCCCGTCGATCGAGGTCGACTTTGCTTTGCTGGTGGATAAAAAAGTGACCGCTCAGTCTATCTTGGACACCGTGCAGACGGCAGGCAAAGGCCTGCTCTCAACAGCTGACGTCTTTGACGTATACGAAGGGGAGAACCTTCCGGCCGGCAAGAAAAGCATCGCCGTCCGATTGAACTTCAGCTCAGCCGAAAAGACATTGCTGGACAGCGAAATTAGCGGCACCAAAGAGCTGATCACTAAGACACTTGCAGAAAAGCTTGGCGCTCAATTACGCGCCTAAATAGCTCGTTTTTCCATTTCGTTCAATTTGGCATACAATACACTCTCAACTCCGGCTGTGATGCGGACCTGACGGGAGCTTTCTATGGACGAGAAATCCACCATCTTGATTCCTTCGGCATCAGAAAAGCAGGGCTATAAATATTTGTTAGACCGCGCCTGGGCACGTCGACGAAAAGAAGAGGCAAACCAACAAGCCCAAGAGTTTCTCAGCAATGAATCCACAGAAGAAGCGCTTGATTGCGAGCCAGAAAGTCGTGCAGAAACTCGAAACCAACCGCCCCTTGAGATTCAAGGTGAGCTAGACCTTATTCACGTCGAGCTAAACCTTGAATCCATGCCGGCCGCTGGGCTTGAGCTTGATCCGGACAAAAATTACTACCGCATCGGCGAAGTGGCCCAGCTATTGGGCGTTGAGCCTCACGTACTTAGATACTGGGAAAATGAGTTTTCTCATATTCGCCCCACCAAATCTGGGGGGCAGCGCGTCTATAACCGTAAAACTGTTGAGTCGCTTCAGCAGATTCAATTCCTTCTCTATAAGGAAGGCTTCAGTATTTCTGGAGCCCGCCGGAGAATTAAAGAGGAACGGCAGCAGAAAAATGCCCTGCCTGCAAAAGAAGAGGTCTTGCTACCGCAGAAAAATCTGGCCGACCTTGAGCGAGGCCTAAGAGATCTGATTCGCTTTGCCGAAACTACCGCTGCCTTCTAACGCGAATAGTTATTTCTTTTTTTTCAGAAATTTTTTTTCAGAAAGAGCTAAAGCTGCGCGTCATTTCGTCCGAATTATTCTAAGATAACCCTTCACTTACGATGTCTTCAAAGCTGCAAAAACTAAAAAAGATCGGCAATACAGTCATTAGGCTGCACGCTGCTGAAGAGAACGCCCACTCACGCCTTCACTTTTTGGCCCTAAAGGTCAGTCGCTGGAGCACCATGCTCATTCACGAAGTCCTTAAGGACGAAGTGAAGATCCGAGCCGAGTCGCTCTCTTATTTAATGGTTTTTTCCCTACTGCCACTCATTGCTGGCGGATTTTTCTTATTCAACGTCTTTGCGCAATTTGGCTACGTACAGGACGCCATGCAAAGTGGCATCGACCAGCTGCTGATTAATATCCCTGAGGAGCACCGCGAAATCCTGGCTCATTACGTACTACAGTTTAAAGACGCCTACTGGCAAAGCCTTTCCCAGAAGAGCAGTTCCATTGGGGTCTTCGCCATCTTTATCCTTATCTGGGTCGGGTTATCGACCTTTAACAACATCGATAGCACGCTGAATCATGTTTGGTCGGCAAACCGTCAGCGCCCCTTTTTTGAAAAGCTTCGCAACTTTTTAGTGGTGATGGTTTTAGCGCCCTTGGTACTTATCTCCACCCTATCGATCCCATTGATCCTGCAGAAAGTAGATATTGGAATTTTTCTGTCGCAGCAGCTTCCACTAGTCCCATTTCTGATCAATATGCTGCTTTTCCCCTTCTTAGGTTGGCTTACCTTTATTTTAATTTACCGGTTCATTCCCGTAACTCAGGTGCGTTGGAAATCCGCCGTTGTGGGCGGTCTCTTTTCCATGGCTGCCTTGACGCTGGTGAACTATGGAATGCGTCTCTATTTCAAATACGGGACCAATAGTGCTTATGGAAAAGCTGCTATTGCGCCACTAGTGCTCTTTTGGATGTACCTTATTTGGTTCGTCCTTATCCTTGGCGCCGAAGTCAGCTACCTGATGCAAACTGAAGTGGAGGCTTTCGAAGAGCCTGAAACGGAACGTTCCGTTCGTGATGGAGGAAACCTAGTTTCCCTCCTTTTAGAACTACAAGAAGGGCATCGACAGGGGCGGGGACCGCTGTCGTTTGCTGAGATAAAGGCACTGGGAAAATGGAGTGGCGCCCGTGTAAGCCGCCTACTCTCCTATTTGATGAGTCGCAGTTGGGTGGCTCGCTGCGACGGACCCGATGGTTTTATGGGCCGCTATGTATTGGCCCGTGACGTATCTGAAATTCGCATTCAAGACGTACTCCGAGAATTTCTTTATGCGGATACCGAAACGTCACGCCGCTTCGAGGCCCCTTGGAAGGAAAGCTTCGAATATTGGTTACAATATTTCGAAGATAAGACGTTTGGAACTTACCTTGCTGAAAAGACAAAGAAGAAGCGATAGAATCGGGAGCTATAATCGGATAGTGCGTGAAAACGATGCTGAGGGAAGTGCTGAAAGGCCTTACCCAGCTTTAGTTGGCGCACTAACCGAGTACAGAACCCAACTCTAATTCGCTGAACTTTTTTGAAAAAGACCGAAGAATACCTCGCGCTGGCTTTTCTGACCTTGGCACTAGCGCTTGCCTTATATTCCAAATATTCCCTCATTTTTCAGTCCTCGCCCACTTTCGAAGAGCCTCACCACATTTTTCAGTCTTTTTATCATCAAGAAACGGGTCAGTTCTTTTCACTCCAAAACCGAAAGCCTGCCTTTTTGTGGCTGTTAGCCAAAATACTTCCGCATTCACAGCAGTGGCGCAGCGCAAAGGATTTTACTAAGAATAGCGCTGCGTTCGTCAGTAGCTACCAGTACCGAATCGACGAGCTTTCTGGACTCCCCCAAGACCAGGCAGTGACCCAAAGCCGCCTTCCCTTGCAGATTTTTTGGATCTTTCTTTTTATTGGCGTAGCCCTTTCCCTGAGGCAGCTCAAGTTCTCCCTACTTTCCCAATTTCTAGTCTGTGGATTTCTCTTATTAGATCCAGTCGTCCTCTCTTTGACCAGTTTACTTTTGCCAGAAAGCGCCGCGGTTGGCTGTTTAGCACTCGCCATTGCTACAGGACTTTTTCCTCAGGTATGGCTCTCAGCAGTGAGCCTTCTCCTTTTCTCGGCGGCGTGGGCACTGAGCGGGACGGCATTGCTAGCGCTCTTTCCCCTTGGTCTGCTCTACGCGTTTAAAAAACCACCAAGAATACTTGCCGGACTCTGGCTGGGAGGGGCCATCGGGGGGGGACTTGCCAACATCCTCTTACAAGGAGGTTGGGACTGGAATTTTTGGTCCTCGATGCCCCTGGGGCCTATTTTTCTTGATGGTGTTGAATACCAAAATACGCCGATGACTTTTTTCCTTCAACTCCTACTAAGCAAGATGCCCTTGGCCCTCGTGCTCACGTTGGCGATTGCCGTTTGGACTTCCCGTGACTCAGAAACCAACGTGAAATGGTGGCTGCCAGCCCTATCTGTTTTAGGCCTACTTAGCGTGCCCCTAGTCTTTCGCGGAGCAGGGCTGTTTTTAATCCTCCCTATCTATATTTCGATTTTGATCCTAGCCGTTTCTCAACTTCCCAAGGGGCTTTTGGGTGTCGGGTTACTGGCCCTTCTTTGTTTTGAAAGTTTTCTTTTTCAGGGCAGAACTCTGGCTTATCAAAACCTATTGGCCGGAAATCGTTTCACAGCCATGGAGAGCGGTTCGGACTGGGGACAAGGCTTGAGTGATTTAGCACTCTGGGCGAAGGCAAACGAAGAGTTCCCTTTAGGACTGTCACTGTTTGGGGGAACCCCACCGGAGACATACGGAATTAAGGGTTTTCGTTCCCTTCCCTCATTCCCCAGCCTGCGTACCGGAGAACCTCTGCAACCGGGGGACTTCTCAGGCTTTGTTGCCGTTAGCGAAAACTTTATCAATGGACACTTGATTCGAGAACCAGAGCTATTTTGGCTAAAACGACTAAAGCCAGTCCGTTGCTTTCAAGGGGCCCTTTGTCTTTTTGACCTGAGGTCAAAACCAAAATGAACTCCCCCCAACCAAAAGACACGCGGAACTGGGATTCAAGACCCTGGCTGCTTTGGATTCTATTTGCCTCCTTGGTCCCTGTACTGTGGTTTCCACAGGCAGAATGGGTCTATGAAGATGCCTTTCTGATGAAGAACGTCTTTGTTCACGAGGGGGCGTTTTGGAAAATGCTAACCACACCTTTCTGGGAAGGCGTTGGGGGAGTACAAAATGCAGAAAGTGGATACCGCCCCTTTCTCCTTTTCACGCTCTGGGTATTTAAAATCCATCCCGTGGCCCTCCATCTCTTTCTTTGGCTGGCGCACCTCGCCTCAGGACTATCACTCTATTTTCTGCTGTCAGAAAACAGGAGAAGCAGATCCTCTCCATGGCCCTTGATTGCCTTAGCTATTTTTCTTTTTCATCCTTTTTCCTGTGAAATTAAGTCTCAAATCATGGGACTTTCAGAAAGCGTGCTCTTAACGGTTGGATGCTTAGCCTTTTACCTTTCTGCCTTACTTCCCGCCGTGGGTTTGTTCCTTATCGCATTAACACCGGGTTTTAAGGAAACCGGAATGATTTGGCTTGCTGTGTATGTCGTCTTTTTATTTGTAAAAAAGAGGCCCTCACACGGAGTTGTGGGAATCGGGATCCTGCTCTTTTGGGGATTTGCCAATGCCAACGCCAATTCCGGATGGACAACAGCTGCGGCTCCGCTGGCATTAGTAAATCCGTTAGTTGAATTAAATTTCTGGGATGCCAGCCTCTCTCGAATGGCTCTTTTGGGTCATGCGGTGGGACTCTTTCTCTTCCCTTGGAATTTGAGCTCGGATTATAGTTTCACCACACTCCCTCTGCCCTCCTACCCTTTGCAAATTTGGTTTTTTGTGGGAGTGGTTGCTCTTGTTCTCTTTGCAAGAAACCTTGGCAGTCTCATACGTAGCAAATGGGGACTTGTGGTAACCGCTGCCATTCTTTCTGCTGTCTTGGGAAACGAACACCTTTTTGGCTACTTTAGTGGCGTATTCAACGAAAGGTCGTGGCTGGTGGCCTACTTTGGGGTCTGCCTCTGGATTTTCTCCCAGTTGGAAATCGTTGAATTTTCTAAAACAACCGCGAAGCGAGTCCTTTTGGCCTTGGTTGTTTTTGGTATTGTGCCGTTCTGGATCCTTAATTTTCAGCGTCAAAAGGCCTGGGTTAATTCCCAGACCCTTTACCTAACCGACTCGATAGCACACCCGACAAACGCCAAACTGCACTTTAATTATGGTTTCACGGCAGGCGCGATGGAACAGTGGCCCCAAGCGCGAGATGCCTTTCTCAGAGCGCTACGCCTCTACCCCAACTTTCCCGAGGCTCACTTTCGCTTATCTCTTGTTTACGACGCGATGGGCGAAAAAGAAAAGGGACAACAGCATCGAGAGGCTGGTGAAAAACTGCGATCGGCTAACCCTACAGCGAATTGACAGTGTACCTACAAAGCAAAAAGCTCCATCGATCTCTCTGGATCTCAAACGATTGAGGCTCCTGGACCTCCGGTCCGAGAGATCCTAACGGCGGCGCCCCTGATAAAAACGTCAAATCATTGACGGTAACGCCCCTCATTCCCCACCTAGAAATGGGAAATCCTTAAAAGTAGTTGGGAAAGCTCGAGAAGAATGTGAAAACTTTCGCTATACTGAATAGAGAGGCGCAGCGCAGATTGGCGGCCTCTCTCTGACAGCGGCTAATCTCAAGAGCCACCTCACTCCCTCACTATCTACAATAAAATCAGAAAAGGATGAATGTATGGCCAGTCTTACCGTGCTCCTTGTCGACGACGACAAATTCATGAGAAGGTTTCTGACCCTAGCCTTTGCTAAGGCCGGGTACGGAATTCTCGAAGCGGAGGATGCCACGATTGGATTCGAGCTTCTGGAGAAGAAAAACCCTGACGTCATCGTCTGCGATCAGATCATGCCGGGAATGTCGGGGACAGAATTTTACAAGAAGATGCGGGCAATAGAAAAGTTTAGGGAAGTTCCCTTCCTCATTTTATCTGGCGAGGACGTTTCGTTACCGCAAGACCCCTTTGCCCGTGTCCTTAAAAAGCCGGTAATGCCCAGTCAAATACTAGAATTCGTAGCCCGCTGGAGCCCCAAACGACAGGCGGCTTCTTGAGTGTGCCCATCCAAATAAAGCTTATCAGCGACGCAGACATGGACGCCGTTGCCGACGTGCTCAAAGAGCGGATTGGGCATTCCTTAGGAAACACGGATCCTAAGTTTCTCAAAACATTTCTTAGCGAGCGCTTTTCTGCCTTAGCCTGCGATAACCCCGGCGACTACCTTAAGTACCTCGATCGGCCTGATGAGTTTCGAAAAGTTCTCGATGGCCTCACAGTTCCCGAGACCTTTTTTTACCGCTTTGAAGCGCAGTTAGAAGCCTTTAAAAACACTTTGCTGCCCACCTTATTCAAAGGCCCCAGGGCAATTTCCTCCAAACTAAAAATATGGAGTGCTGGCTGCTGTACGGGCGAAGAGCCTTTTACCCTTGCTTTGATTGCTGCTGAGCTTGGCGTTTTAGATCGGCTTGAGATCCTAGCCACGGATATAAATCCCACCTATTTAGAAAGGGCGGCCAAGCCCCACTTCACTGAAAGATCGGTAGCCAGAGTTCCCAAAAATATTTTAAGTGCCTATTTCACTAAAATGGAAAAAGGGTGGGCGTTACAACCTGAGATATTTCAGCGGGTAACTTTCCGCCCCCTCAACCTGAATGACAATTCATTTCCCTCTCCCACAAACGGAACCGCGGGATGCCATCTCATTTTTTGTAGAAACGTCCTCATTTATTTCTCCCAGGAAAAAGCGACTGAAATCATCAATCGATTGGGAAATTGTCTGGTCCCAGGGGGATACCTGGCACTGGGCCATGCTGAATTTAATTTTACCCCAAAGGAGTTAGAACTTCGGCGAGTAGACAGTGCCTTCTTTTTCCATAAAGCAGATAAAACTCTAGCGGTACCAGCGAATCCGATTAAGGCATCGGAAAAAAGAACCATGACGGTAATTACACCGAAACCAACTAACGTGCCGACCATCGAAATGGTCAAACAGCTCGCCGAGGCGGGGAAAATAGATGAGGCGATTCACCTTTGTCAGGAAATTAGCAGCGCTGACCCCTTGTACAGCGAGATCTATTTTTTCGAAGGTTTTCTCACCCGAGAAAATCCTGCTCGTTCAACCGACCTTTTTAAGAAGGCACTGTATCTAGAACCCAACCATCTTTTGGCCCGCCTAGAATTGGCGCGGTGTCTGGAGCTAGAATCTCGTCCCGCAGATGCGATTCGCGAGTATAGGGAATTGCTTCGCCAGGCGAACGAAAAGGATCCTAACGAGCCGATTCCGTCCGGAGCAGGAATTACGGTGGGCCTGTTGGTCATTTTGTGCCAGCGTGCTTTGAATAAGATTGAAAAACAGGCGGCATGAGCGAGCGAATCGAAAACGACGCCCGCAGGAGACTGACGGAAGAGGAATTGCGGGAGCGAGCTATTGAGTTGAGTTACCCACTCGATTCTACTGATTTTTCAGCGGTAAAGGTGGTTGGTTACTTGGGTTTGCGAGTTGGTGAAGAATGGTTTTGCGTCCCGTTGCCAGCAGTAAGAGAAGTCCTCTACCGCCCTCGGCCGAGCCGCGTTCCGTTTGTTCCTGATTTTGTGACTGGGCTTTTCAATTTGCGCGGTGAAGTGATGGGGTTACTCAATCTTGCCACCCTCTTTGAAATTGGTGCCGATAAAGCAGGAACTAAGACATGGAACTTTGCGGTACTGATCCGTGATGGCGGGACCGACGTTGTCGCGGCGGGAATTTTGGCAGACGAGGTGTGTGAAGTGGTACCTAGTCCGGGGACCCCACACGATAGGATTCCCTCTACAATTCCCCAGGAGCGGGCGATTTTTTTTCACGAAACCTTTTTTTTCGAAGAGACTAGCTTCACAGTTTTGAACGTAGAGAACGTTATTTCTCATCCAGATCTTATGTCAAAGACCTAGGACAACGGAGTGCTCATGAAATGGACCATTGCTCAAAGGATGACCGTCGGCTACGCCATCCTGATTTTCGTAATTGTGGGGATCGTATGTACGGATTACATCTCTCAAAAAAATACCGACAACAAAGTGACCGAAATCAACCAACAGGTTATTGCCAGCACACTGGCACTTGAAGCTGGACTACAAATTGCCAGTATGGTTGCCGACGACCGGGCCTTCCAGATCACCGGGGACGAAAAATACATAACCTCCATTGACGGATGGAAACGAAAAGCGGCAAAAAGCTTCGAATCCATGCGAACTTTTGTAGAGCGTGGAACTGACTCTGAAGCGAAGGTAAAAGCACTGGAAGAGAGTGTTAAAGAACTCAATAAATATATTGAGGAGCAGAAGGCGGGTCGGATCATTGATGGGAAAGAAGCTAGAACGGTAGCGCGAGCAGCTTCAGTAATTAGCTTTACCAAGATAGATGACCAGATCCGAGAGTTGGTTAATTCAACGAGCGAAAAGCGGGAGCGCTCCTTGGCCTCCTACCACAATGAGGAGGCTTCCGTTGAACGTTTCCGTCTCATTCTAGGACTTTTTGGCGTTACCATCGCCATTTTGGTTGGCTACATGCTCATGTATTCCATTAAGAGAAATCTTGGAAAGGACATTGAGCTACTAAAAACATCGTCTGCCCAGATGATCGATACAGCCGAGCACTACCGTAAACAACTTACCGAGCACTCGACCTCAGTGAATGAAACGACAAGTACGGCCGCCGAGCTTTCGGCGGCACAACGTCAGGTGGTACAAAATGCCACTGCAGTATCGGACTCTGGCGAGAAGGCAGCTGAGGCGGTTATCTCCGGACAGGGCGCCATCAATCAGACGATTGAAGGGCTTCAGCAAATTCGGGAGAAGACTGAGGCGACTTCCAAGCAGACGATCGTGCTAAGCGAGAAATCTCAGCAGGTGGGTCGCATGGTTGTGGCAATTAAGGACATTACCGAACAGATTAATTTGTTGGCACTCAATGCCGCTATCGAGGCCGCTCGTGCCGGAGAACAAGGGAAAGGCTTTGCTGTGGTAGCCGGTGAAGTCAGAAAGCTGGCTGAACGTACCAAGAAGTCCACCGAGGAAATCACCCAGCTGGTAATGGATATTCAGCATTCGACCAACGCTACGGTGCTGGCCACCGAAGAGACGATTAAGTCGGTGGAGTCTGGACGAAAAATTGCGGAAGACTCTGTGAAGTCGTTTGAAAAGATATCCAAATTGGTTTCGGAGACCTCTGAGGCAATTAAAGGCATCTACCTCTCCTGCCAACAACAAGACAGCGCAACCGGCCAGATCTCCGGCGCCATGGGGCAAATCAATTTGGGGATCAAAGAGTCCGTGCAGTCAGTGCAGAAGACCATAAATTCCGCTAACGACCTTGCTGGCCTAGCAGGGCGTCTGCAAGCCCTGATCGGATAACAGACCCCTATGAATTCGGCACAAAGGCAAAATCTCTCCCAGATTTTTCGCGAAGAGGCCTTTGAACAGATCGACCTCCTCAATAGCTTTATCCTCCAAATCGAACAATCCCCTTCCTCATTACCTCTCTACGAATCGGTTTTGCGAACTACCCACAGTCTGAAAGGTGGCGCTAAACTTGTAGGGGCTCATCCTATTGAAAAGGTCGCTCATTCCTTTGAATCGCTGATGGTAGAGCTTCGTGAAGGACGAATCAGCATCACGCGGGAATGTATCGATGCGTTATTGGATTCGGTGGATAGCATCCGCAACGAACTTGGAGGCGTTGCCCATTCCCCTGGACGCGATCCCGATACCGTTGCGGGTCGCCTACTGGGGCTAGCGGCCAAAGGGCCCGAAGCCATCGGTTTTCCTGTCGCTTTTGCCTCACTCCCTGAAGAGGCGAGTGACTTTCTTACCGAATCCCAAAAATCTTCCCTTTTGGTCGGACTAAGAAAGGGAAACCTCGTTCGCCTAGTTACTGTGAAGCTACAGCGGGAGGATTTTCTTAATAACTTTGAAGCGGTAGTGGAAAGTTTGTCCCGCGCCGC
>JAYVQZ010000266.1:0-7303 GCA_043776735.1 Deltaproteobacteria bacterium
GGCGTCTTTTCCGTCTTTACCGCGTCCTTAACGACTGGAGCCGCCTCAGTGACAGGGGCGATTGGTGCTGGCGAAGCCTCAATTCCGAATACGGGACCGCTTAAAAACAGGCCTAAAATCAGACCTGCCAACGCCTTAGAGACTATGTTTTGGGATACGTTTTTCATTTTTTCTCCTTTGAGAGTTACCGTCACTTTCTCTTTATTGCAACGCCTCGACCAAATATATTTGTAAGTAATTTCAATTGGTTGAATAATAAATCACTTCAAAGTGGGACAATATTCCCGCGCCACGCCCAGGCGGAAATCCGACGGAATGGTCCCAAAATGCCCCATTTCCTCTTTCCTTATTTGTTGCAATGCGTTATAAACGAGCATCTCTAAAACCCTTCTCCCCAGAGCAAAACATGATCTTACGTTGGTGGATTTGGCTCACGTTACCGGCAATGGCGTTTGGTGCCACTTGCCCGGAATTGAACGCGCTTTGGCTTGCCAAGTATCAACCACAATTTGGAGTTGAGATAAAACGGAATGTCTTCCGCTGCGAAGAGGAGAAAGACTTCATCATTGCCCAGACCATCGATGATCTCCATGCGGCGGATTCCGATCACAGCTTTTACCAAGTGGCGCGCAGCTTAATTCACAAAATTAATGTTGGCGTATGCGAAGACCGCGTAGCTGCTCAAATGGGCAGCCACAACAGGGTGACCCTGTGCGCCCCCTTCTTTAAACTCAGCCGAATAAAACGCGCTGCAGCACTTTTTCATGAAGCTTCCCATGGGCGCCAGAAAGATCCGGGACATGTGATTTGCGAACAGGGGGAAGCCGAGGGCAAACTCACCTGCGACGCCGCTTTAAATGAGGGATTTGACGGCAGCGGCCATAATTGGGAAGCGCACTACGCAAGATTCCTTTTTCAAAACAGCGCTGACGAAGCCCTGGTGAAAGAGGCTAAGAACCACATGAAGCACCTTCTAGAGAATCGTATCAACGGTCTTAACGACACTTTAAAAACTGCTTGGCTCAAATAAAAATCCCCCGTCCCCTTGGTCTAATTGGGCGTTACTCTTCTGGGCTCCCTTGCTATACGTAGTTTTAGGGCGTTTATTTTAATTTATACAACGTGAGGTGCGTCCCATGAAACCGGTAGCCATTCTTGGCGGCGTCAGACTTCCTTTTTGTCGAATCGGCACCAACTTTGCCGACGTTAGCACTCTCGATCTTTTAGTGGAGTGCCTCAACGGCCTCACCAAACGATTCGAACTTCGTAATCAGGTAGTGGGAGAGGTCGCCCTAGGCACCACTTTTTATCACCCTTCAAATTGGAACCTAGCACGCGAAGCCGTGCTTCGCAGCGAACTCTCTCCGCTCTCCCCGGCAATTGGAGTGCAACGGGCCTGCGCCACAAGCCTGGATGCGGCCATTGGCGTTGCCTTAAAAATTTCTGCCGGTGTCATTGAATGCGGAATTGCGGGCGGGGCGGAATCCCTTAGTAACGTGGCCTTATATTTAAATCCAAAGGCTTCTCGCCGAATGGTCCATTTTTCAAAATCGAAGACTATCAAGGATCGTCTTACTTCATTGCAAGGCTTCCATCTTAGCGAGTTGATGCCTGAGACTCCGCCCGCTTATGAACCCAGTACCGGCCGTTCGATGGGAGAACATTGCGAACAGATGGCGAAGACGTGGTCTATCTCCCGAAGGCATCAAGATGAGTTGGCCCTCGCCAGCCATCGCAATGGGGCGGCTGCTTATCAGAGAGGCTTTTATCAGGACCTCATTCTTCCGTTCAAGGGAGTGGAGCGCGATAACAATTTACGAACCGACACGTCGCTTGAGAGGTTAGCCAAACTCTCACCAGCTTTTGACAAGAGCGGAGCAGGGACTTTGACCGCGGGCAACAGCTCCCCCCTTACGGATGGGGCGGCTATGGTTTTCCTTGCCTCTGAGGAATGGGCAAAGAGAAATCGTTTTCCCGTTCGCGCCTACCTTACTGAATTTGAAACCTCGGCAATCAATCTAAAGGAAGAAGGTCTGCTCATGGCGCCTGCTTACGCCGTTCCTAAAATGCTGGAAAGAAAAAAGCTGGAGCTGGGATCTTTAGATTTCTACGAGATTCACGAAGCCTTTGCCGCTCAAGTTCTCTGCACGACCAGCGCGTGGGAATCCGCTGAGTTTTGTAAAAAGAATCTTGGCCTGGAGGCTCCACTAGGATCTATTCCTCATCATAAACTTAACGTAGCTGGGGGCAGCGTCGCTCTTGGCCATCCTTTTGGTGCGACCGGTGCTAGAATTCTAGCCACGCTAGCTAAGCTTTTGGACGAAAAAGGAAGCGGCAAGGGGCTGGTGTCTATTTGCACTGGGGGCGGTATGGGAACCGTCGCACTATTGGAAAGGTGATTCTGCTTTGGACAAGATTGTCTGCCTTGGAAAAAATTATTTAGAGCATGCCAAAGAGATGGGCGACGGACTGCCGGAAAAACCAGTAATTTTCCTAAAACCGCCGAGTGTTTTGCTTTCGGTAGACGTCATCGGTAATACCGTCGCGGCAAAGCTTCCTGCCAATCCGCCGTATGGAATCTGCCACCATGAATGCGAAGTGGTCGTTCGGATCAAAAAAGGGGGACACCGCCTCACTTCTGCGCAAGATCAGATCGAATCACTAACCCTTGGTCTCGACATGACCCTGCGCGAACTGCAGGTAAAGCAGAAAAAACAGGGCCATCCTTGGACGACCTCTAAAGTTTTTGAACATTCCGCGATCGTAGGTCCCTGGATCTCACCCTCCCGATTTCCTACCTACTCGTCAAAGGAGTTCTCACTTTCTATTGCCGGATCGGTTCGACAGCATGCCACCACTAACGACATGCTTATGAAAATCGAAGATGCCGTCCAATATGTGAGTCAGTTTTTTCCGCTCTATCCGGGAGATCTCTTGTTTACCGGAACTCCGGGGGGCGTTGGCCCGGTAAACCCCGGAGATCGCGCCCTGCTCTCTTGGGGTGAGATCCATTATGAGGTTGTCTGGGAATGACCCCTATTGAGCGCCTCATAAAAGAGGCAACCCAACGGCTGCCCGATGAGATTGTGGAGAGAGACCCCACTGAAATGTGGGTCTACGCCTCTGATTGGACGAAAAGGCCGGGAAAGCCGGGGATTGTTTTCCTTCCTAGGACCACGGCGGAAGTCAGTCAGATTTTAAGACTATGCAATGAGTGCGACGCGCCTGTGGTCCCTTCCGGAGGGAGAACCGGCCTTGCCGGTGGAGCGGTTCCTACTAACGGCGAAGCGGTACTTAGTTTTTCTCGTATGAAGCAAATGTCTCCAGTGGACACTCTTGGGTTCTCGGTAAGAGTCCAGGCCGGGGCAGTCACTCAGGCCGTCCATGAACATTGCCGCAATTCTGGACTGAGTTGGCCTATCGACCTTGCCTCAAAAGGGAGTTCCCAAATTGGTGGCAACCTGTCTACCAATGCGGGTGGCCTGAGAGTGATCCGCTATGGAATGGCCAGAAAATGGGTCTCTGGACTTCAGATCGTAACGATTGCAGGCGAAGTAATCGAACTCAATCAAGGGCTAGAAAAAAACAATACCGGCTTCGATCTGACTCAACTTATCGTTGGGAGTGAGGGAACACTGGCCGTGATCACTGAGGCAACGCTCAAGCTGACTACGTTGCCCGGGGAGACAAATGCCTTCCTCTTTGGTGTGGACTCTTTAAAGAAGGCCGAAGTTTTTTTTCAAGAAGCTCGACGTGGCCCCTTTCAGATTATGGCCCTCGAATTCCTTTCTAAACTGTGTGCTCGCGTTGTAAAAGAACAGCTCGGTTACGAGGCCAGGTTTTCTCAGGAACCCAATTTTTATTTATTACTCGAAGTCGAGCCGCTGCCCGGGCGCCCCTTAGAAGGACCCCTTACTGAATGGCTCACCAGACTTTTGGAAAGCGACTTAGTGGTTGAAGGGATGCTGGCGCAGTCGGACCGGGAAGTTCAGGAGATCTGGAAACTTCGGGAAGGGATCACTGAGAGCCTGCAGAAAAAATCCAAAGTAAAAAAGTTTGATATTGCCGTGGCTCCTCACCGCATGGCTCCTTTTCTTGAAGAAGTGACCCAATGGTTCTCCTCCCAAAAATTCTGTTTCGAATTATTTCTCTTCGGGCACTGGGGCGATGGTAGCCCACATTTA
Source organism: Deltaproteobacteria bacterium (assembly GCA_043776735.1). GTDB lineage: Bacteria > Bdellovibrionota > FAC87 > UBA2466 > UBA2466 > JBGSST01. Next base: position 4,185 of record JAYVQZ010000266.1, read on the forward strand.
AACTTACTAAAACATGGGGCGGCGGCGGATGCCGATTTTGAATCAGACTACGCCAAATTTGAGACTTGGATTTTTGCCGTATTGAAAAAGTATCAAGGCAGCGTTTCTGCAGAGCACGGTGTGGGAATTTTGAAAAAAAATTGGCTCACTTATAGCCGAAGCCCCGAAGAGATGCGTCTTTTTCGGGAAATCAAAAAAGCGTTCGACCCTAAAGGACTCCTAAATCCGGGCAAAGTATTGGATATCTGAACGCAATCGGCAAAATCACTCAAAGATTTCTCACCTTGAAACCAGCTTCCCACAGGCCTATGCTCTACTTTTTTCTGGGAGGAAATTTATGAAATATTGGTTGCTGTCTTTAGGGTTACTACTCGGAAGCGTTGCGCTGCGCGCTGATGATGTTCATACGATCGAAGTGCAGACTAAAAAGATGGGCGATAAAGTCCATTGGACTCCAGAACGGATCGAAGTGACTCAAGGGGAAAAGATTAAGTTTGTTGCCAAGCATGATCTTGATGGTGGCTTTGATTCCCACGGCCTTTTTATTCCTGAGCTCAAATTGACTGAAAATGTAAAGCGCCATGATCCTCTTACAACAAAGGTCATTCAAATCCTGTCGGATATGAAACCTGGCGAATACAAAGTGGGTTGCCATATTCACCCTGCGCACGTCCCCGCAATTCTAGTTGTAAAAGCGGCGAAGAAATAAGCTCGCTTGATTTTCTTTTTTGAGAAACTATTACAGGACCTTTTCTTCGCGCCATTAGGATGGAGCCTATGGCTGATCCTAGTGGCAATTTTTTTTATCAAGAAGAAGAGTTTAAAGAGAGCTCAGTACTGCCTTTGGGGGAGCCTCACAATTCTCCTCGTATTCTCAAGCGCCCCCGTTGCCTCGTTCTTAGGGGCACCGCTTGAGCGGAGTTTTCCGCTCAAGCCCTTTGCCGACTATCCCCGGTCCCAAGCGATTGTCGTCTTAGGCGGATCCGTGGCAGGACCAGTATCCCCTCGAATTTTTATTGAAGAGTTGTTCGGGGCACGAGTTCTTGGGGCAGCCCGTCTGTTTCGAGCCGGAAAAGCACCTTTGATCATCGTCTCCAGCGGAGATCCCTATATGGCGTCCGATGGGAGCCAACGGACGGAAGCTCAAGACATGAAAGATCTTCTTGTTGAGTACGGAGTTCCCGACGAGGCGATTCTTGTTGAACCCAAATCTCGTACCACGATCGAGAATGCTCAGCGGACCGCTGAGCTATTGCGTCCAAAGGGAATTAAAGAGATCTTACTGGTGACCAGCGCCTTCCACCTACGTCGGGCCACTACTCTTTTTGAGACTGCTGGATTTAAGGTAACCCCTGTCCCGACCTCTCACGAGATCACGGTCGGAGAAGGCAAAGAATTTCATTTTTCCCCCAAGGCGTCAGGGCTGGCGAGATCGAGTCTCTACCTTAAAGAACACTTTGGTAGACTGCTGGGCCGATAATAAAAAAGGGCCGGGAGAATCCCCCGACCCCTCTTAAAATTATTTTTGCTCCAACTACAAGCTGGTCTTAACCACTTTGATCTTAACGCGGGCACTTCCCACGGCCTTGCTATCGCCAGCGTAGCCCTCAAGCGAAACTTCGTAATCCCCAGCCTCTACATCCGCCAGTCTCCAATTTAGCGCCATCTTGTTGGCTACATTGGGGGTGCTTCGAACGATCTCAGCACCGGTAACCGAGTTTTTTGCCTTAAATACGATCTTGGTGAAAGGAACCGGTTTGTACTCGACATCGAATTCAAAGACAAAGGCCCCCTTGAGCTCTTGAGCCTCTTGCAGATTGGTGAACTTGATAGCACCGGTAGCTACCCCATTAAGGAAATAGACCGTCCTGGGTTGGCTTTTAAGAGTCTTTTGTCCGGTTGGCACCGAAGCCGTTAGCACATACACCCCGTCGGCGTGCTGAGTGGTATCCAAAGAGTAACGATTCTCCCCGACAGCCTGCGGAAATAAAACGCTTCCGTCCTTATTGGTCACAAGAACATCTATACCAGGGTGGCCTACCACAGTGGTTTCAGGCTTAATGGCAACCTTGCCGCGAAAAATTTCTCTATCGCGCAGTTTTCCCAAGGTAACGTAACCTTCGGCTTCGCCGACAGTCATGCCCCAAGTCTGCGAGCCAATTCCCGAGCTGTCATCCCAGCTTACTTTGACAAACCCTTTGTCACCCCAGTCCTCACCCCAGCTATTACGAACGATCCAATATTTTCCAGCGTCACTATATCCGACGATGGAGACGGCATGCCCGCCCGCCATAGAACCTGTGGTGTGTTTGTAGATTCCTGATTTGTAATAGAAGAAGTCTTCGTAGACCGCCATCGTTGTGACCAACGGCCCTTTTTGAAGCGCGGTCTTTACAGAATCGACTGAACCAAAAAGCCAGGTGGGCATGGTGTAATCGGCGATCTTCAAAGAACGAGCGCCAGCGTCGGAACAGGCAGTGGAACAGGCGATGTCCTCTCCTTTCGATCCCGCAGTGTAGGGAAAACAGGTCTCATCGGGAACTCCGGTATCTTTGAGTACTGTCATCGCGTTGCCCGGCCTCCAGCCTGACGAACAACCTCCGCCGCCACAGGAAAAAAGATGCTGAGGAGAAAAGGCCCATGGCGAACTAGGGGTATGGCGCGCAATATTTACCTGACTTTCCAATGCTCCAATCACCGCAAAGGCGACACAGCTGCCGCAACGCCCTTGGTTCATCATCGGAGATACATAGTTATCACCAGCGTAGTTACGCCAATCCAATTCGGCGCGCGAGCTTCGAGCAGGAACTTTTTCTTTGCGATTTGAGAAAGAGTCACCAAAACCCTCAGGGAGGGTTGCTCCTAAAAGAACGCGCTGATCTTGAGCCGTGAGTTGAGTCACCCAGTTTTCACCGGCATTCCACTCCGCGCCATTTCGAGACAGGTTTTTTTGTAATTGGGAAAGACTTAGCGGGGCAGCACTTAAATCCAACACGGCTAATAGCGAAAACAGAATCGCAAATCGCGCCATGAATTCTCCTTTATTTGTGGGAACGGATTAGAAATGAATAGGTCTGAATAATACCGCAATTGTCAGGGGAAGTCATGGGACCCGGGGC
>JAYVQZ010000267.1:0-7262 GCA_043776735.1 Deltaproteobacteria bacterium
TTCTTTCTCCCAATAAATGTTAGAGTTCGTTAGGCTTCTTGAGCAGCTTTCGTTTATCAAGGTTGTATTTCTCAACCTTGTTAATCAGACCGGCTCGGCTAATGCCCAGCTCTTTTGCCAAACGAGATTTGTTCCATCCTGTCCGCTTGAGCCCTTCGCGAATCATCTCGCGTTCTAGCTCCTCAAGAGCATCTCGCAGCTTGCCCTGGATGCGAACACCCTGAACTTTGCTACGTTCGCCGAACTCTCGGATGCGGCCAGAGAGCATGTCGACTGTGATCTTGCTCTCGGCACCTGCAAGTACCGTGACGCGTTCCATTTCGTTTTCTAACTCACGGATGTTACCGGGCCAGGGGTAGTCGAAAATCTTTTCCAAGGCTCGCTTGGTGAGGATTCTCGGTTTTATTCCCTTTTCCTGTGCGCAGCGGAGCAAGAAGTGGTCACACAAGATCGGAATGTCTTCCTTGCGGTCTCTTAGAGGCGGCACCGTGATGTTGATCACGTTGATGCGGTAATAGAGATCCTCTCGGAAGGTCCCTTTCTCGACCATGTCTTTTAAGTCTTTGTTAGTTGCCGCAAGGATTCGAACATCAACTTTACGGGGCTCGGTAGCTCCGACAGGGATGAACGTTCCTTCTTGAATCACGCGAAGCAGCTTAACCTGCATGCTCGGTGAGGTGTCGCCGATTTCGTCGAGGAAGAAGGTTCCACCATCGGATACTTCGAAAAGACCCTTCTTATCCTTCACGGCACCCGTGAATGACCCCTTCACGTGACCGAAGAGTTCGGAGTCTAGTAAGTTATCGTTGAAGGCGGAGCAGTTCTGAGTCGTAAAGACACGATCTTTACGAGGTGAGTTGTAGTGAATGGCTTTAGCGATAAGCTCTTTACCAGTTCCGTTCTCCCCTTGAATAAGGACGGTGCTTTCGCTGTTTTTAATCTTGTCCAGAAGACTGTACGTGTCCTGCATCGGTTTAGATTTACCGATCATACTGTCGTACTTGTACCGCACTCCTAGCTCGTTATTGAGCTGATTGATGCGATCGTCTCGGAGACTGATCTCCTTGTGAAGCGTGCTGATTTCTTGGGAAACCAAGTCAGCCAGCTCAGAGAAATAAGGGGTTTCATCTTTGCCGAGTAAGCGCACCTTGCTAACGGCAAGATCAATATCCTGATGAGGAAGATTGAAGTGAGCGAGCGCCTTGGCCAACTCCTTTCGGTGTACTTCCGTCGATCCTTCTTTGAAGTAACCGATACAGAGCACGGCTCCCATGAAATCGTTGTCGATGACAATGGGGAAGGTGGCCGAAACAAAGTTCGGGAGGAAGTCCCGGACCATGTCTTTTTCCGAAGTTTTTCGCAAATCCGTCACAGTATTGCGGACGAATTCAGCGAGATGGTCGTAACCGTCGTCTCTTTGCAAGAGTAGGTTAAGAACGTGGTTGGAATATTCGCGTTTTGCTCCACGCTCAATGATCTTTAGGTTACCCCGATCATCGCCGAAGAAAACGTCGATGTTAAACCACTTCGCGATCACTTCCTTTAGCTTGCGAATAACGTGTATATGTTCAAATTCATCCCAATTAATCATAACGACCCTCCCCAATAAATTGTTTCAGGCAAAACAAACCCCGCACCACCGAGTTCACCAAAAAAACCTGGCGTGTAGTATTTATCGACGGTTATTACTGCTTAAGTTGTTTACTCTTTTAGCTGTCTGACAAGAATACGTCTGACACCTTTTAGTGTACAGAGCGTGACACTTAGTGTCAATCCACGGATGACCACTTAGCAGTCACCAATTATGCTATTTTATTCACACTTTTTTTTCGCGAAATATTTTAGCTAGATGGAAGCCTGTATGTGACAAGGGGTTATTCGCCAATTCTTTGGGCGTGCCCACTCCGATGACAAGTCCCCCTTTGTCACCCCCTTCAGGACCCATGTCGATCAAATACTGACTGGCAGCAATTAGCTGGAGGTTGTGTTCAATTACTAACACCGAGTGACCAGCGGCAACGAGTTGACGAAAAACATTGATGAGCCTGTCCACTTCGCGAAAGTGTAAACCCGTTGTGGGTTCATCAAGAATAAAAAGTGTCGATTTTCTCGCCGCTGATTGATTGCCCAACTCTCTTGCAATTTTTAATCGCTGCGCCTCCCCCCCAGAAAGGGTGTATCCCGGTTGGCCAACGCGCAAGTAACCCAGACCAACTTCCTTTAGCAAGGAAAGCTTCATGCGAAGCGAGGGGGCTTTATCAAAAAAATCATATGACTCCTCGACAGTCATATTCAAACAATCGTCGATATTTTTACCTTTGTGCTTTACCGCAAGTACCGCCGGTTTGAAGCGTTTCTGATCGCAAGCCTCGCACGGCACCCAAACGTCTTCTAAAAAGACCATGTCTACTTTGATGCGACCCTCGCCTTCGCACGTCTCGCACCGACCCCCCACAACGTTGAAGGAGAAAAATCCTGGAGGGAAACCCTTTCGTTGGGCTTCTGGCGTTGCCGCAAAAATGGCGCGAACTTCATCGTACCCTTTGATAAAGGTGATGGGATTGGAGCGGGTGGAACGTCCGATGGAGCTTTGATCCACGAGCTCCACACCGCCTAGGTTTTCGAAACCTTTGAGAGACTTAAATTTCTCTATTTTTTCTGCCGGAGCTCCAAAAAGCTTGGCTAGGGCCTGGTAGAGAGTGTCTACAACGAGGGTGCTTTTTCCTGAACCCGAAACGCCTGTAATGGTGACAAAGGCACGAGTCGGAATTCGGACATCAATATTTTTGAGATTATTTCCCTGGGCCCCTTTGATTTCAATCCAGGAGGAATGGTTGGGGGAAAGATATTTAGTAATCAAGGGAATGGTCGGATAGTCCCACTCCCGAATCGCATTGGCGGTTGGGGTCTCCGCATCCTTAAATTGTTCTTGGGTGCCGCAAAAAAGAACTTCACCCCCGCGCACGCCGGAACCCGGGCCCATATCGATGACGTATTCTCCCCAACGGATCACATCAGGATCGTGTTCAACCACAATGAGTGAGTTCCCTCGTTTTTTAAGCGCGTCTAAAACGGCAAGTAGGCGATCGGTGTCTCTAGGGTGAAGGCCAATGCTGGGTTCGTCCAGCACGTAGAGGGTATCGGTTAGTCCTTGGCTGAGCTGGGTGGCCAAGAGAATCCGCTGGTATTCTCCTCCTGAGAGCGTTTTGCTCAAGCGATCCAGGGTTAGATAGGATAGGCCAACTTGGTCTAAGAGCTGAAGGCGTCGAACCAGCTGGGCGCAGATGTCCTCACTGATCTTCTCTTGAGCTTTATCCAATTCAAGCTCGCGAAGAAAAACCAAAAAATTCTCAACACTAAAGCGGACCACGTCGGCAATAGAAAGGCCATTTACTTTCACTCTCAATGCCGAAGATTTAAGCCGGGCACCATGGCAGTCCGGGCAGGTAAAGGGAGAAAGGTAACGGCTTAAAAAGACGCGCACGCGCATCTTATACTTTTCTTCCTCCAGCATTTTAAAGACGCCACGAACCCCGCGGAAGGTTTTGTCCCCATCAAATAGTAGCTTTTTTTCCGCTTCGGATAGCTGCTGGTAGGAGAGGGCAGAATCGATTCTTTTCTGCTTACAAAACTCAAGTAGCTTGCGGTGCCAATGACGCAGGCTCGGCTTGATGAGCGGATCAATAGCTCCGTCGGCAATGGTGAGACGCGGATTTGGTACGACCAGGTTTTCATCTAGCTCCAGGGTGTTTCCAAAACCCTTGCAGCGCTCACAGGCGCCAATAGGGCTATTGAACGAAAATGAGATCGCCGTTTTTGGAACTCCCTTCTTTTTGCATTTGGGGCAACGGACCTCGGTCGTGACTGATTCTAGTTCGGTGGCTTTGTCATCCTGCCAAAGGAAAACTTGAGCTTCCTTGTTGCCCGCGTCCATGGCGAGTTTCACCGACTCGCCGATTCGTCGGACCATCGATGGATCGGGGGCCTGCTCGGACATTCGGATCCGATCCACCAAGACGGTAACGTTTTTCCCTTTTGGCGGCTTCTTGGCCAGGATCAAGTCATCGATCGGAATGACCTTGTTGCGAAGTAGAAGCCTTGCAAACCCTGCGCGCTGCCATTCTTCAAGGAGTTCTACCGAGATGGCACCTTTTTCGAATTCCTTGGAAAAAGCGATGAGAACGTCTTTACCCTTAAGGCTAGCCCCCAGTTTATCGGCGATTTCAGTCAGTGAGAGCCTCTCCATGGGAATGTGGCAGTCTTCGCAGTACTCTACCCCCAACTTTTCAAAAAACAGGCGAAGGTAGTCATATATCTCCGTGGTGGTTCCCACGGTCGCTCTCGAGTTTTTTACGGGATTTATTTGTTCTAAAGCGATGGTCGGAGGAATGTTTTGAATTTTGTCAGCTTTTGGGGGACTGAATTTTTGGAGAAACTGCCGAGCATAGGTGGAAAGGCTCTGCATATAGCGCCTTTGTCCCTCGGCAAAGATGGTTTCAAAGGCAAGAGACGACTTGCCCGAGCCGCTGGGGCCGGTCACAACAATGGCCTTTCCGAGAGGGAGATCGAGATCAATCCCTTTCAGATTATTTTGGGTCACTCCACGAAGTTGTAAAAAGGTCATTTCGGCTTCCTTTTAGGGCGAAGACTCACCATAATCCAGAGAACAACTATGAGCAAAAGCACAAAATGGGTTTTAGCGGGGTCTTTTGGAGCCCTCTGTTTGCTGAGCGCCTTAATTGGTCTTTCTGTCACCAGCGCCCTTTATCACCCCGATTTTTCGCAGATGAAAAAGAAGGTAAAGATAAACATCAAATTGGCAGACAGGACCAAATCTACTAAATGGATAGGTCCCGAAACGGCCGACTGGGTGCCGATGAGCGAGATCTCGGACTACCTCATCGCGGCCGTTATTTCTTCAGAAGACACCAGTTTTTACTCCCACCAAGGGGTGGATTACCACGAACTCCAGGAGGCAATTAAGAAGGACATCAAGGAGAAGCGTTGGGCCCGGGGGGCAAGTACTTTGACTCAACAGGTCGTAAAGAACGTCTATCTTACCCAGGAGAAAACGCTGACCCGAAAATTCCGTGAGATTCTTTGGGCCAGAGAGATAGAGAAGGCGCTCACCAAATCGCAAATCCTCTGTTTTTACCTCAATATGGTGGAGTGGGCGCCAGGCCTTTACGGAGCTAAAGCCGCCGCCCGGCACTATTTTCAAAAACAGGCGGCCGAGCTGACCGCTAGGGAGTCTGCCTTTCTGGCGATGCTGTTGCCTTCACCGTGGCGCTACCATACCTATTACGTTCGTCGTGAGCTAACTCCATGGGCACAAAAAGCGGTCGAACGCATTTTGAACCTGATGAACAAGATGGGCTATATCGATGAGGCGGAACTCCAGACATCGATGGCAGAAACGCTATGGGGTGGCGCAGTGCCAGCCATTGCCGTTGATGAAGTGCCTCCAGGGGAGCCTTCAGACGCCGCAGTAACTCCAGGGGAGCCTGGAGCGGAACCTGGGCCTCCGGCTAGCTTGGATGAAGAGCCGGCCGTCGAAGATCCTGCTCTACGCCAATGACGGAGCCCAGAACGCGATCGCACGGGAATAGCCTTCTCGTAACGATAGGGCTTGTGGTAATCGCAGGACTTCTCTTTTGGCGCTTTTCTGAACTTCTTTCCTTGGAAAATTTAAAGACGCAGCGCCAGTACTTGTTGGTTAACTTCGCCGAGCACCCCTGGGCCACTACCCTATGCTTTTGCGCAGCCTACTTTCTTTTTAGTGCGTTAGCTCTGCCGGGGGCGACAATTCTCACCTTAACCGGGGGAGCCATTTTCGGGGTTTATTGGGGAAGCCTTTTGGTTTTGCTTTCAAGTTCCCTGGGAGCCACAGTTGCCTGCGCCTTTTCTCGTTTCCTTTTTAGGGGCATGGTGGAGCAAAAATTTGGCAATGAACTCCGCGGTTGGTCACAAAGTTTTGATCGCGATGGGCCCCTTTTTCTGTTTACCTTACGGCTCCTCCCTTTTGTTCCCTTTGCCCTGATCAATCTTTTAATGGGTCTGCTTCCTATTTCATTTTTCACCTTTTTTGGGGTGAGCTTTGTGGGAATGATTCCGGCGACCGTTATTTATGTAAATGCGGGAACCCAGCTATCGGAATTGAACTCGCTTAGAGATGTTGTTTCCGTCCAGGTGCTGCTCTCTTTGATTCTTATCGGGCTATTTCCCTGGTCTGCCAAAAAGCTAGTGTCCCTTATAAAGGCCAAACGGATTTGACGGCCCCCCCTCCTTGAAGTGAGCATGTTGCGATGCCTAACCAAGAAATAACTCAGGTCTTAATTGTGGTGCTCATTTTGCTGTCCGCTTGCACCCATCAGCCGGCAGATCGAAAAACAGCCGCAGCTTCCGGAGCGGCTTCGTCTGACGCTGATTTTAATGGGCCGTATATAGATGCCCATGCCCACTTCGATGGGGATGAGACAGGCCCCACCCCTAAAATGGTTGACGAGTTTCGTAAGAACAACATTGCTGGGGCTGTGGTGCATGCCTCAATGAGAAAAGGGGTTCCCGACATCCAAACCGGTTCGGCACCAAAGTTTGCAGTGTGTGCGGCCATCGTTCCGGGGAAGCGATTGGCTGACGTTAAGCGAGGAATTGAAGAGAAGCGGTACCATTGCCTAAAAGTCTACTTGGGCTATGTCCCAAAAGCCGCTTCAGACCATTTCTATCGTCCGTTTTACCAATTGGCAGAGAAGAAAGGGATCCCCGTCGTCTTTCATACTGGGGATACCTACGACAAGAAGGCACTAGTAAAGTACGCCGATCCTCTAAGCGTCGATGAGATTGCAGTAGCCTATCCTAAAGTAAAATTTGTCATCGCTCACATGGGAAATCCTTGGATCCAATCGGCGGCCGAAGTTGTTTACAAAAACGATAACGTTTCCGTGGACCTTTCTGCTTTGATGTTGGGGGATATCAAGGCGGCAAGTCCTGAGGCGATACAGGAACTGGTCGTCAAACCCATACGCTGGTTTTTTCTCTATGTAGAAAACCCAAAGAAACTACTTTTTGGTACCGATTGGCCACTTCTAGAAATTGCGCCGTATTTGGAAGCGGTCAAGCGGGCGATTCCTAAGGAACATTGGAAGGCAGTTTTCTATTCAAACGCTACAGAACTGTTTCCGTCGCTTCGCTAATTTCAAAAGAAAGATTCTATTCGTGTAAAGGGGCAAGGAGAAGAACTCGCCACCCGGGCTGCATCGAAC
>JAYVQZ010000268.1:0-7205 GCA_043776735.1 Deltaproteobacteria bacterium
GCGAAGTTTGTAGGACGGTGACTCAGACCCGTTCGGTATTTCGTTGGTCACCTTGGTAACACCGCTCCCTCTAGATGGAACCACCTTATGGCTAAAAAACGACCCCTTTTGTGAGCGAAGGAAATTTCCCAGCGCTGACTGAACATGCGTGGCTAGGTTGTCTTCAATTTCCTGGCCTGTGATTCCTTGGATGTCTCTTCGATCAGACCAAACTCGCTTGGCCACGATAAAGTCGCCACTTTTCTCAGATTGCTGATAGGTAATAAACGCAAGCCGACAGGCCACCCAAAACCCAGTTCCGGAATCATCGTGGGATACCTCTATGCCCACAATTATTTTGGGGGCCAAAAGGTCCTTTAGGGAGATACGCCTTTCGGAAAGGTCCTGAATATAATCAGACTGGAAAATCCTCGTTTCAATATCGTGATCGGTAAATTTCTGACGGGCCGCTATTTGAATCATTTTTCGGCTGACTACATTACCGACCTTGTGCGTTTTGAGGTCAACGACGATTAAAACCGGGGAGTCCGGAATTTTTCTAGAACTACCCTCAGACACCCTGATCTCATGTTGCAGAACCAGGTCCGAAGGATCGTCAAAACCAGTCGCCGGTTGAGCTAATAAGATCGATATCGCAAGATAGGGAAACGGACCTTTCACGCGATATCCTGCTTCCGAGATCGCTCTGATTCGGATGCGACCAGAGGGACAAAGGGGATGATGGTTTTGGGAAGGAGTCGAACCTGTTGTTTTTCACATTGCAATCTAAGATCTCGGTCTTCAAAATGGCCGGTAACTAAAATCGAACTCTTGGCCCATTCCAGTTCTTCTATTACCTGTAATCCAGTCCAATTTTCGTTGGTTAATTCGAAGTCGCAAAGAAGCAGAAATTCTCTCTGAGCAATATCATTTTTATTTTTCCAAATAAGTAATTCTTCCGCCCGATTAAAATAGATAAGTTCAGGCGCGTTTGCCTTTCCGAATGCTTTTTGGAATCTGTCCCTCCACATTTCATAAACGGCTCCATCGTCGTCAAGAACGATAACCGTGGCGTCGGGAGAAATGGAAATTTTGGAAATAAATAACTCGGATTTTGCAACCAAGGGCAGAACGATATCGACCTCGGTTCCTTTTCCCTCTTCTGAGCGAATGACGATGTCTCCGTGCCAAGCACGGGCAAGCTTTCTTGCGTGCCAAAGTCCAAGACCCGATCCACTGGCCTTTCCAAAGGATGCTCCGCGAATAAATAGCTTGGATAAGACTCTATTCGAAATCCCTCGTCCGGTGTCGCTGATACGAATTCCCGATTCCCCACGCCGTGTCCTTACTAGAATGCCTCTTTCTTCGCCCAGGTTTTTTTCAAATATAGCGGAGCCGTCCGTCAGATAGACAATATCGGCCAGGTCGCATCCGGTTCTATTTTTAAGCTTTACGATCTCGCCTCTAATTCGGATGAGATTTTTATCGTTTTGAGCGAGAAGAAACATTTTAGAGAGTCGGTTTTCTTTATCCACGTCCTCTTGGTAGGTGGAAAGAAGATATTTTTTTGCTTCGAGTAGGGTGCGGGAGTATTTCGTGACTGCTTCGCGGTGGATTACCTCCACCTCATGAGAGCGGTCGCCAAGTATTTGCCCCGCCTTCAGGGAAAAAAGGCCGGTGAAGAGAACTACGACACCGATTGAAATAGTAATAACGAAGATCTTAAGTCTCATGAAATAGGTGCCCCCTTATTCATTCGGCTCTTACCCACGTGCTGCTTGAAATCAATCCCCTGCTGTTTGAGGAATCTTGATATTGAAGACGGAGCGAGATTTAACGTTCTTGCAGCCTGACTTAGTGAACTAGACTGAGAAAGAATGTTTAAAATGGAATTGCGCCTAAGGGACTCAACTTGTTCCTTGAGTTGGCTGCGTTTTGGCTTCTCTTTTTTGGGAAGGCTTGCGCGTTCCTCTAGAATCTTTTCGACATTAGCCTTGGTTGCCGATTTCTTCTTGGTCTCATTTAACGTGGCAAACACCACATTTTTAAGCTCTCGCACATTGCCCGGCCAAGGAAGGCTTTCAAGAAGAGGCATGGTATTAGCAAGAAATGCCTTCTTTACCCCATTTTCTTTGGACCACATTTTACAAAAGTGCTCTACCAAAAGTGGAATGTCCTCTCGCCGTTGGGAGAGGCGTGGAATCTTTATGATGTTTTCGCTTACTCTGTGAAAGAGGTCCTCTTTAAAAACCGCACTTGCCACGAGTTCAAAGAGGTCGGGCTTTGCGCCGGCAACGAGGCGGCAGTCTATCGGCATGGGTCGGTGTGATCCCAGTGGCGTCACGGTCTTTTCCTCAAGAACACGCAGGAGAGCTGACTGAACGTCTCTATCAAGTTCGTGAAGCTCATCCAGAAAGATAGTGCCCCCCCTGGCTTCTTCAAACACTCCTTTGACATTCGAAATCGCGCCTGTGAAAGCCCCTTTAACGTGTCCAAATAGCTCAGACCTCGCGGTCTCTTTGCTCATCTTATAATCGGCACAGTTTTTACCGAGGAAGGCGCCTGAACGATTGTGGTGTAGGGCGCGGGCCACCAACTCTTTTCCCGTGCCGGTCTCACCCAGCAGCAACACAGCTCCCTGCTTACTTTGCAGATTCCAAACTTTCTCTGCCACGCGAACAAGGCCTTGAGAACAACCGACCAGCCCAATTGAAGCGATAATCTTTTGTCCATCCGCGTTACTACTCACATCGGAGGTGAGCACCATCTCACTTTCATACTTCTTTATGAGTCGCCCCAATTCCCGCAGAAACACTTCTTCTCCCTCCCCTTTGTCTACGAAGGAGGTGGCCCCATTTCTAAGGGGTAGAAGGAAAGCGGACCGTTCGGGCTGGCCTGAGAAAACAAGAATGTAGAGATCGGGATTGATAGCCTTTAGTTTTCTGGTGACCTCGGCGCCGTCCATCTCTGACATTTGGTAATCCAAAATAATGACTGAAAAGCGCGTGGGATTTCCTTCAACAAGGGTTAGTGCGCCACGTCCGGAATTGGCCGTTTCAACGAGAAAGTCGCGAGCCTCAAGAAAACTCTTGGTTGAGTCTAAATCGTCAGCGTCGTCGTCGACTACAAGAAGTCGGTGTTTTGCCATTGTCCCCGTCTTTCGCTGAAGGAAAAAATTCCCTTCAAAGTTGGGTCACAGAGCAAATGTGATGCCATCGGAAGTTACGCCCATTTTAAAAGTGTCATAGATGGCCACCCGTTGCTTTATTCGAACGCTCAAAGAGCGTAAAACGCAGTTATCTACTTGAGAGTTCAAGAGGAGTTGTATGTTTTGCCCTTCAAACTCTCTCTTTTGGAATTCACCTCACCGGCCTATTAAGTCTTGGAAACTCCTTGGAAGTCCGCTCTTTTGCCACCCGTTGCGTTATTGCAACGCCATTACGCTTTGCAGGCGGTGACAAAAAACGTCCCAACGCGGATTTTCAAATACTTTAAAAGACGTTAGGAGCAATCGGACGCCCGATTGGTCGCTTCAACACGCGCGCTAGTTTTATTTCCGCGCAACGATTTTTTCTGCCAAATCACCAATTCAAATTTTGATTTAAATCAGCGCAATCGCTTACCAAATTATCTTAGATCCATTTCTCTGCCGTTTGGCACCGCAGTTGCTCTAGGAAACCTCGAACAAACAATCAATCAATTTTTCTTGGGGGTTACTTGAAAACAATATTTAAACGTACTGTTAGCGTGTCGTGTTTCACACTCGTTTTCGCCGCACTTCTTTTTGGCGTATACCGATTCGCCGCGGGCCGCGGTCTTCTTCTAAAAAAGAAGAATATCAACGTCGTCATACTCTATCTCGCAGACGTGGAGCTCGGTGAATTAGTTACCATGGAAAATATTATCGGGTCGGTCCAGGTAGTCCCATTTCTGAGTTCACGTGGGTACGAAATCGAAAATGTCTTCTCAATGCATCATCTTGCGGTCGCCAACGGGGGACTGGCTCGTTCTCTCATCACTGCATTTGACAATGACCGCGACAAAGACCAGGCCCGCCTTCTCGTCATCACAGTCATAGTCCAACCTGGAAAGGAACCCCACACCCTCCAGACTAACTTCGCGCTAATGGATTCCAATCTCTCCGAATTAACCGTCGCTAGAAAGAGCGGGGGTCCCGCCAAAGTCACCGAGTTTTGGAGGCACGAAGGAAAGACCATAATGGCGCCTCCTCACGTAGCGGCTGAGGCATTTCACGGACAGCTAGACCAAGCACTCCGCTTATACGATCGCCAGTTCAAGTAAACGCCAGGAAATTAACCGAAACAAAACAATTTACGAATGTGCCAGTGGCTTGCCCACTGGCAAAGGAGCTCGCATGTCTAACGAAAACAAAAATGAATTTCCGGGTTCACAGACTCCCTGGTTAGATTGTTCTGGAAAAACAATCTGCGACACGAAGCTGAAACAAATCTCTCGGAAGTGGACAGCTCAGGAATGGGATTCCTATCTCACTCATCTTGAAGTTCCGCTAAGAGAAGAACTCGAGTGGAAGTTCGATTCGCAGTTAGAGGAACGCTTAGGAACCTACACTAACGATTCATTTGAAGATTCCCATGAACAGTTGGAAGTGACGAAATATGCCCAGGCTTTATGCCGACGGGCCATCAAACAGCTTACTCCAACCCAAAAATCCGTGATCAATCTCACGTTTTGGAAGGGACTAAACGAAACGGAGGTAGCCAACAAAATGGGAATAAATCGAATTTCAATTCGCACCCATTTGTCTAGGGCTATCGCACGTTTACGAGAAATCATGTCGCCATCGTTACGCTTAGTAGAGGGACAAAATAAAATCAGGGGAAATAAACAGGGCGTATTTGGTGCTCTGAAGACCTATCCAACAAAGCCCGGCCGTTGTCCAAAACCCTAGGTCCCATACATTTTTAAGAGGTAAATTTTTATGAGAGCAAACTCGTTTAGGCATCTTTGCGTTCTATTTCTTTGTCTTGGGGCCGTCCCAGGCTGCGACGACGGCGGATATGATGCCCCGCCTGTAAAAACGCCCTTTGTTGACGGAGTTAAACCCGCGCCAACACTCGGCCTTAATTCGGAAATCAAACCAGACGGGAAACCCAACCAATATTCGGTGACCCTGACGTGGCGGGGAACCTACCAAGCTGGAAACTGGATCATCCGTCGTACTGAGGGAAAATCAAATACAGTGCTTCTAGAAGCACTCCCAGAAGCAAGCAGCTATTTTACCGACAAGACCACCCTGCCCGGGACCCAATATCGCTACGAGCTTGGCATGAATGGGAGAGATGGCTTTTACCCCATCTCTGAGATCAGTGTACTCACACCAAAAGATCTCGTGGTAACTGGCCGAATGATTCTGAGTGACGCGGGGCCCTACTCCCGTGCGTTCTTTACCGAAAATTCAATTCTCGTAACAAATGGGACACCTCTCAAACTTGAACTGAAAGAAATCGTCTCCCTCGGTGGCGTCATTGAAACCTTCCCGGACGGGGCAAAATCGGCACCCGGGGTCGCCGGAAAAACGCCGGAGACGATTCAGATTTATGCCGAACGTGGTACCGGGCAGCTTCGCATCAATACACGCGGAGAAAGAGGAGGGGACGGGACTGACGGACAAGATGGTGTCAAAGGCGCCACAGGTTTAGCCGGAGCCCCGGGTGACTGGGGAATGAACCCCGAACTCTACAAAAATCAATTTGCAAACGGCATAGAGGCCGAAGAGAGAGAAATGAGACGACAGCCCTGGCCGCCCGGCCATGAGCAATGGAAGTCCGTTTTGGGTGCGGTTCGAAGGTTTATTTGCGCACGACTCCCTGGAAATGGTGCCCGGGGAGCCGGCGGAACTGCTGGGACAGACGGCAGTGACGGCGGCAACGGCGGAAATTCAGGAAGCGTAAATATCAAGATTGCCGAAGGAGACATGCTCGTCACTGTTCATCCGCAACCGGGTACCGCCGGACTTGCTGGCCGCCTGGGTAAAGGGGGCGAAGGCGGGGACGGGGGTGTTCCGGGCGCACTTGATGTTGGTCATGTTTGTCCCCCTGCCAAAACCGGCGATAGAGGAAGCTCCGGCCTTGACGGCCGCCAAGGACGTATTGGGGAACGCGGAGTTACTAGTCCTTCATGCATTCGCCTTAAGCAGACCGCAACGGGCGAATGCGAGAAATTTTAGCCAAACGAAACAAATATATACCAAAGGGAAAGCGAACATGGATGAGAAATTAATGTCCACCTACGTCAATTTGAGATCTTCACAGGAAAATGGAATGCAAGAAATTCGGGCCTTGCGGCCAATCATTACACTAGCGGGATTTCTACTCTTGAGCCTGTTGCTCATCGTCTCCGTAAGCGCTTGTTCATCGAAAGCAGCAGCAAAAGATGAAGGCCGCAGTAACGCTATCCACTACGAAAACCTGAGGATTTGAGAAAGGAAACAAACTCATGAAACCAAAAAGGAAGATTTCAAAGCGGAAAGGCAACGCGGCTCACAATGATGACATCAGGATCATCGTGCTGGCCTTGTTTTGGGCGGCCCTCATTTCGATGGCGATAGCTAACGCTAATGATCCAGTCATACACAAGGCCGACTCAAGTCCAGCACAAGGCGCTCAGGCAGCTAAATTTCTCTAATGCGGAGTATTAAATCATGCAGTACCGAAAGAACGTTTCAAAGTACGACCAAACGCAAATTGATGCCATTTATCAATACATGACTGAGCTCACTACGAAGGAGTTTAAGGCCGTCATCCTTCGGTTCTGGGGGCAGTTCTCCATAAATGACATAGCCAAGGATCTAGGCGTCAGTTGGGACATGGCCGATCAGACCCTTACCCGTGCATTAGAAAAACTCCGTAGTTGTTATTTACGTGATGCGGACTTTCAAAGGAAACAGCCTGAAGTTTCAGCCGTCTAATTTCTCTCAGCCAAACACCAGGTCCACTTCGACAACTAATTATTAAGGATATTAACCATGGAACTCATTAGCGATCTCAATAACGCAACCGAAATCGATAAAACTGCAAAACCGAAATCTTTCCGATTTGATGTGTTCAAAGGAGAAAAAGATTCAAACGGAAAGATTCACAAGATCAAATCGGTCGGAGGTGCCACTCTTTCTGAGGGGTTCAAAACCTACACCATCTATCTGAAGGTGCTCCTAAAAGACGTCTTCTTCTTATTACCAGAGAGGC
>JAYVQZ010000269.1:0-26844 GCA_043776735.1 Deltaproteobacteria bacterium
TGGCTTCATGGACGCCCGACCAAATGACCGGCTTCGAGGTTTTATTGATGGACGCCTATACTACGATGCCAGTCGAGGCCCCACGTCGAGTTCCGCCAGTAGCTTTCAATACTCGTCGATAACTACGGCGCCTTCGAGCCTAAGCGCTTCGGGTACAAACTCAAATCCGCAGGTAGTGCTGGATCAAGCCTGGTTAAAATTTGATGTCGATCACACCGTGTTTGTAACCGTCGGCAAGCAGCATGTGAAATGGGGGTCTGCTCGGTTTTGGAATCCCACTGATTTTTTCCACACCCAGAGCCGGGACCCGCTGCTCACTTCTGACTTGAGGTTAGGAAACTCAATGGTGAAGCTAGCGCTTCCGTGGGAGAACAAGAAAACGAATTTCTATGGGCTTGTTCTTTTTGACAATCCCAATCCAGCGAGTTCTTTGGCTCAGTTGGGGGGAGCGTTACGGGCAGAGACATTGCTTTTGGGCGCTGAAGTGGGCGCCGAACTTGTGGCACGGGGAAACCGAACACCGGTTTATGGGGCTGACCTTTCAGCTCCGCTCGGGCCGTTCGACATTTACGGCGAAGCTTCGATGATCACGTCGTCGCCAACAGCGTTCTATACAATGAATGGTTCCTTTACTCCAGGTGTGGACATTTCAACCGTTGCCACTGAGGCGCCTCGCGGTGGACCATTTTTTCAAGCTAGTGGCGGAATGAACTATTCTTTTGGGTGGATGGACAATCGACTGGCAACTCTTGGCTTTGAGTATTTTTATAACAGCCTGGGATATACGGACCCTAAAGCCTATTCCGCATTAATTTTCTTCGGCCAATACCGCCCATTCTATACTGGGAAGCATTACGCTGCGCTCTATCTGACTCTTGAAGGGCCCGACTCGGGGAAGAAAACAAACTATACCTTTTCGACATTAGGGAATCTATCGGACGGTTCCCTACTTTCCAGGCTGGACTTCTCATGGCGAGTGCTTACTCAACTGACCTTTGAGTCATTTGCCGCCCTTCACTGGGGAAACCGGGGCGGTGAGTTCCGTTTTTCCTTGGACACTCCGGCCGTCACCTATAAAGGAGTCCCAATAGCCGCCGTAAGCATCCCGGCCCCCACAGTGGACGTGGGCTTAGGCCTTCGTCTTAGCTTCTAAAACCACCGAATAACGACGCACAAAGGTATGGCGTCACTTTGCGAAACCAATTCAGGAATCCAACCAAAGCGTCCAGATTTCGGTCGCCAAGGTATGACGTCACTTTGCGAAAATCGCCGGCATTCGCTTGCTAATTCGGTCCGGAGAGAATTTAAACTCCCGTCGCTTCAGACCTCTTCTCACGCAGTCATCCTCTTCAGCACTATAGGCTATGTTTAACCAATCCAAATTCGTCGCACGAGACCCAATTCTTGGTGGAAGCTCGAAAATACTCTTGTGTAGGGGAATCTGAGCGTCTCGTTTTGGGTTGAGTTGCTGTGTAACAGTGCTCCATGAATAGTCTTCCACTGACTGGGTGATTCCCGCCTTTACCGGGTTTCGGTACATATATTTGACTATATGGGGGTATTGTCCGGCCTCAGAGATTAGCGACCATTTGTACGGACCACCAAAAAGATGATTGATCCTGCCGGAAACTCGATTCATTGATTTTGTCGTCTCTCTTAGAAGATATTGCATGATTCGATCAAGGTTGGAGAGCGGTGTACTTAAGATTAGGTGGAAGTGATTTGCCATCATTACGAAGCCGTGAATTCTTGCGCCATAGTCCTGCGTAACTATATTCAATAAACGTATAAAGATTTCCCACGCTATTTCAGGTTTGGCGAAGAGCCATTCCCTATTATTTGTACGGGCATAGACGTGATACGGAAGGACGGAAGTTCGGATTAAATGTTTTCTTGCCATGTGGTCACCCATAGCAATTTGTTTGCCAGTAGGTCCTTCGCAGAGTGACGCCATACCTTTGGGAAATTCGCAGAGTGACGCCATACCTTTGTGGGGTTAGGATTTTTTTTAAATGGCTCTTTCACCTGCACTTCTTCTGCTTGGAATCTTTTTAATCTCAACCGTCGCTGGCACCTTGGGGGCCATTTTAGGTTTGGGGGGCGGGATTATCATCGTGCCGGTGCTCACCATTGGTCTTGGGGTTCCGATCCAGTATGCCGTGGGAGCCAGCATTATCTCCGTTATTGCCACGTCATCCGGAGCAGCCGCCACCTACGTACGCGATCACATCAGCAATATTCGAGTGGCAATGTTACTAGAAGTAGCCACCTCGGCGGGCGCTTTAGGGGGAGCTTTTTTGAGCACCTTACTGCCGGCCCGATTTCTCTTTGGGCTCTTTTCACTCCTTATGGTTTATTCAGCGGCGATCATGCTTCGGAAACGATCAAGCGAAACGATTCCTCCTGAGGATAGCGACTCCTTGGCCATCCTTTTGAATTTGCCCTCGAGCTATCCCGATCCCCAATTAAAGCGGGTGGTTCATTACGGAGTCCAACGCGTACCCTTTGCCTTCATCGTAATGATCGGAGCTGGCGTGCTTTCCGCCTTGTTGGGTATTGGAAGCGGCTCGCTAAAGGTTCCTGCGATGGATGCGGCAATGCGGCTTCCTATTAAAGTATCTACTGCTACATCTAACTTCATGATGGGGGTCACTGCAGCAGCGAGTGCTGGCGCCTATTACATGCGGGGAGAGATTCCTCCACGACTTGCGGCCCCGGTGGCTTTAGGCGTCCTATTGGGTTCTTGGTTTGGCGTGAAGCTGATGCTGCGCATGAAAGGCGCTCTTATCCGAAAAATTTTCGTAGTGGTTCTGCTAGTCACGGCAGTTGAGATGGCACTGAAGGCGTTCGGAATGAGAGGAGGCTAACGTGGCCAAAACAGCAAGAGCACAAATGGAGTTGGAACGGGCCGAACTGCTCATCAGTAATTTCTTACGATACGGGGTGTTGGCGTGCGCTTTTTTGCTCTCAGTGGGACTTGCTTTGGCGCTTGCCCAGAACTCACCAGATTCGTCGCAATTTGATTTCACTACCCGCCATGCGCTAAAGACACCCCCCTACCAGCTGGGCGATATTTTAAATCGCATGATTCATCTCGACCCCGACGGCTGGCTGGCAGCAGGTCTGCTTCTGCTGATAGGAATTCCAGTAATACGTGTGGGCCTGACGGTGATCCTTTTCGTAATCGAAAAGGATAGAATCTATTTAGCGATTACTCTTACCGTTCTCGCCGTTCTTCTCTCTAGCCTCTACTTTGGAAGATCCTTTTAGAGGGCCAAACCCACTAAATGGCAGGCCTCAGGATCGGTTATCTGTGCAAAAGGGAATTGACCGTCATAGGAAAAGTCTTGGTACCGGATGGTGCGAAGTTTTTGAAACCCTAAATTTTCAACCAGACGTTGAGATCCCCTTCCCGTCACTTCGGCCACCGCGTATTCAAAGCCCTGATGGCTTGCCAGATCCAATGCACTGAGCATGAGTTCGTATGCCAATCCGCCTCGCCGATAATCGGGAGCAACACCCAGATTAAAAAGGTGGAATATTTTTCTGAGTGGAATTCGAAGTTCGGAGTGGCAATGGGCGTCGAGTTCTCCCAAGAAACTGAAAAGAGGGCGAAATTTGTCTCCCACGCCAAGTGCGGGAAAATTAAGAATGGTGGTTAAGGGTTCGTTAATACAAAATCCAACCACCTCATCGCGATCCCGGTCCCAGGCAAGGAGGCTCGTTCCTTCCTCGACTGCCTTTTTGCAGACCAGTCGTGAGAAGGTCCCAGAATCCTCTCGATCAATTCCCAGGGCGGTCATCATGGTCTCCCCCGGTGTGCCGGTGAAGCTTCTCAGATGGCATTCCCTTAGTGCCTCAAAGTCATTGGGAATCATAGGGCGGACTTCAACGTTAGTATTTTTCAGCATGGCGCATTTCCTCCACGAAACGATCGAGTTTGGATTGGGTAATTCCGGGCATGACAATAATATGTGAGATATCTTTTTGCGTCGCCAGCTGCCACCGTTTGACCATCTCGGCATTTGGCCTTGGAAATACAATAGTATTTGACCACGGATTAGCCCAAGCCCGACAGCCAGCCTCGTTGAGCTTTGTGGTTGCGTAGTCGGTTAGTTCTAGGCACTGTGCCGCCAAGTAACTTAGCCCTTCCACTCCATGCCGCTGAATCGCTTGCCATAGGACAATGGTGGAAAAGGCATCGCGGGAACCTGAAATCGTAGCGTCCACTGAACCAATGTACTCAATGGAAGAGCGGACCGCCTGCACGTGACGCCGTCTGGCGAGAACCACTCCACACGGTATGGGAGAGCCTAAAAATTTATGTCCCGAGATCGAAAAACTACCAATCGGAAGCGAAAAATCTGTCTTGGGAGCTTTGGGTAAAAACGGCAGCATCGCCCCTGAGAGAGCGCCATCGCAATGAATGTAGAACCGCTTAATTCCTTTGTTTTCTAGGATAGCTGCGATTTTAATCACATCGTCGATGGCCCCTTTCATCGTAGTGCCGATGTTGGCGTTGATAATTAGCGGATAATGCCCCAAAAGCGAGACGGCACTTTCAAAGTGTTGATAGTCCATCTCTCCATTTGACGTAGTCCGTATGAGAGCGCTCCGGCAGTTTAATAGCCGGATGGCTTTGGGAATGCTGTAGTGAGTGTCTTCTGAATAGAGAACGACCCCATCGGGATAGGTTTCTCGGCCTAGGAAAAGTCCGTAGGTGTTGCCCTCTGTCCCGCCGTTGGTGAGATAACCCCATCCCTCCTCAGCGCTTAAGCGTAATGCGGAACGGAAGAAATCAACAATCTCATTTTCCAATTCAAACGTGTGCATTCCATTGTTGCCGATTTCCGGGTCCCCGGCGTTATTAATAGTGAAATCTAAAAAACGGGCTAGGTTGCTGTTATCGAGAAGCGAACTATTTGGGTATCCCAAGTAGGTCTCTTGCTTGGTCTCTAGGTCCTTGGCCATTTGGTCGAGACGGGTTTGGTAGGTTGCTTTTGCAGCGTTCATTGTGGGTGTTTCCTCTAAAATTTGATCGTCGAAAGGATGGGCGAGCTAGCCCATTTTCTCAAGTTAGCGAAGGGTCATAAGAAGATTTGAAACATTAGGAACCTCTGGGGGATTTCTTTGAGGTTCATTGGCGTCAAAAACCAAATCCTAAAGAATCCCTATTAGTCGCATGACCAGAGCGCTCTATACTTTCAGTATGAAGACTAGACTCATCGGTTTAGTAGTTCTGTTCTCTTCCTCTCTAGCATTGGCCTTGTTACCCTCTGGGGCCGTACTCGAAAAACTGGATGATGCTTACCGTGACCGACGTGACTTTGGTCGGTTTCAGGTAGCTATGGAGGGGTATCGAAAAAATCATGCCCAGTTTCCTTCAGATCCGCAGCTTGGCTGGCGCGTGGCCATGGCGAGCAGTTATTTGGGGCTTCGCGTGGAAACTGACGACCTAGCGATCACGAAGGCCTTCAACGACGGTTGTTTGGCGGCGGCGAGTGCCTTGGAGGCCGACCCTCAATGCGTCCCCTGCCATTTTTGGCGAGCGGTAAATCAGGTTCTTTACGCTGAGAGAGTTGGGGTTTTAAAAATGCTCTTCTCGGTGAAGGAAGTTCGCGAACATTTCAGATTCGTAGCTGACCATGATCCCTCTTTCATGTGGGGCGCCTCGCTTCGCTTTTTAGGAATTATCGATTGGAAGTTGCCAGGATTACTTGGGGGAGACAATGACCGAGCGCGGGACTATTTCGTGAAGGCCCTAGAATATGGCCCCAACGAGGCAATGAATTATCAGGTCTACCATCAGTTTCTTGAGGCCGAAGGGCCAAAGAACGAGTTTGCTTTAGTTGTTTTACAAAAAGGGGCAAACCTTTCTGAGCCGATTGCGGAACGGGTGGAGAGTTATGATGCCTGGCAGGATCTGAAAATCATCTTGGAAAAGAGACGAGAGGCCCTCCGCCCATCGCTAAAAACCGCTTCGACTAGCGATCTCAAACGGCAACAGACTCTATAGCCATCTCAGTCGGTTGAGACTCCCGGGCCCTTGGCCCGAGAGATCCGGATTTCTATTTTTCCCTCTGAGAAAGCTCGCCCCCCAGGTAACCTATCTCCCTGAAGCTTTTTGATAAAAAATTTGGGAAGGACTTTCTTGCATCGCTTCCCCGCGCGCCAGGAGTCTACCTACTTTGGGACGAAGCGGGAAAATTGCTCTACGTGGGCAAAGCTAAGAGCTTGCGTGTAAGACTCTCCCAATATCGATTGGCTGGTCGCGGCGAGAAGATGCGTCGGCTCGTTAAAAAGGCGTTCCGTCTGACGTGGGAGCTCTGTGAAAGCGAGCTCCAAGCCTGTCTTCGTGAAGTTGAGCTCATCCAGATCAACCGGCCGCCTCAGAACATCGCTTCAGCGTATAGCTTTATGTATCCGCTGGTGGGCACTCGTATTGAGGCTGGTGCGTTGTGGTTTTGTTTTACGACGGTACCGGCTGAGCTTCCTCAGTATCAATTTCACGGCTCGTTTCGCTCCAGGGAAGTGACCGCCACCGCGTTTTTTGCTTTGGTGCGACTGCTGAAATACTTAGGCCATCCGGAAAAACTTTCCGGCGAGATTCCCTCCTATTCCTACTGCATGGGTTTTCGTAGAGTGCCTGCCATGATCGCATCGGAGCTCCAGGAGCTGCTCAGCGGAAAATCGCCTCAGTTACTTACTACCTTGTTTACTCGTCTTCTTGAACACGCCGGGGCTCGCGCCAAAGCGTCCGAAGTAAAGGAGGACCTGCGTTCCTTACGCACCTTTTACGAAACCGAAGCCGTGCCCCTGCGATTGGTGATTGAGGCAACGGGCTTTGAGGCCTATCCAGTACTTCAGCAACAGCGTGACCCCCTTTTCCTTAAAGCCAAACTCGCTCGCCCTTAAAAGGGGGGCCGGGGGGGGCGTCGACGTTACTGAAACTGTATTCTCATGTGTATTCTGTTGTAACTATTTGAAATTACTTATTATATACAATGAGAAGCAGGCCTTTTAGGCCCAAAATGACTCCCCCGTAGACACTCGGAATACGGTGCCCAGGCTCAAACCTTCCTGGTACAGCGGTTGCAATCTTACTCTCCGACGCACTTTAGTATTTCGCATCGAAAGTAACGCTCCTTGGTTTTGATCATCTGGTTGGAGACACAATGAAACGCATCACACTGCTTTGCCTATTGGCGCTTAATTTAATTTCTTGTTCGAAAAAGGCCCCGCTTCAAGGCGGTACCAAGACTGGAACCGAAGACAACACTCCGCAAGGAAAAGTCCTTCGTGGCGCGGTCTTCAGCTTTGGCCAGGCCGACCCCTCCCTAAGTTCAGTAATTAACACATCGATCGGGGGTTACGACCCCAATTCAAACTCGTCTGCCTACGGAGTCATCTCCCAGCTCGACGCGTTTCTTCCTAATTTAACGACGGCGCCCCAGCGTGGTTGGCCGTTCGTAAAGAACTGCGATGCCGCTCGCTATGAATTTGAGAAAAGGGTAGTTCAGGATATTGCGAGAATGGATCCGACCCGCCGATTAATCCCGGTTCGTTATGCTATTTCGGTAGGAACGCTTGTAGATGATATTGCACGTTTGGCCCATGAACGCGCTCTCTTGCGAAAAGATCACTCCAATCGAGTTCCGATAGTCGTTGGCGCTATTAATAACTCCAACACCATCTATGGCGCTAACTCGTATCACTATTTTGCCAACGCTACCCAAGCCAAATTAAATTTCATCCGCGGCGATATGTGCTTCTTTGATTTAGTTCAGGTCGAGGCGGAAGAGGACGGGAACCATGGAGCAGGGTTTGATAGAAGACTTAAGCAACTCGACGGGACGTTCGTACATGGCAACAGCGTGATGTATTACGGGGAAAACGATTACACTGCAGAACCGGAAAAAAGTCCTCGTCTCTTTCAAAAGTTGAGTAAATTGAGCGATGCTGAGTACCGAGCAACACCCCCCCAGATTATACCTTTGTATGTAGCTGACTTTCGGAGCCATTTTACCCAGTTGGATGGTTCTAGCTTTGATATCTTAAATCCCGCCTTTGCCTCCAGCGCAACTCGTCGTAAGGAGTACATGGAGACATTCAAGAAGGTCTTTCTTCTCGCCAATGTGGTCCGCTATCATGATCGACTGGTTCAAGTATTGAGCAGTTACCACACCGTCTTGGGAACGAACGGCACAACCAATTTTTCATACCAGCCTTATGAAGGCGTCCCCCAGCTTCTTCGCTTTATCGTTCACGCCGGCGTTCAGGCGACGGTGATGAGCACCAACTACACTCCCATCGTTCTTGACCTGGGAAAGCGTGGGATTCTTACTTCAAGTGTTAATTGGGGCACGTTCTTTAATGCGACGTTGCTCAGAGACCATTCACAAACTGATCAAACCAAAGCTTATCAAGTGAGTCACCAGACAGCCTGGGTGGGCGGCGACATTCAATTTCAGAATGAACCCAATAGCATCGGACCGTATTTCAAACCTGTCGCTAGCGATGGTTTTTTGGTTCTACCCAATGCCGATGGCAGCGTGAGCGATGCCCGCAATCTCTTTGGAAGTTCCACTCCAGTAACGGTAGGGGGAGTCACTCGCACCTATGCTAACGGGTATCAGGCGCTGGCTGCGATGGCTGGCAAGAATTGCTCTGTCGCCTCTTCTGATCCCAAGACACAGTTCATTGGACCGTGGGACATCGACATCTTTGGCAAAGTGAAAGTTTGGATCGATCGTAACCGGAATGGCGTTGTGGATCCCGGAGAGGTTCTCTCTCTCGCCGAAGCCGGTGTGGCCGCGTTCAATGGCTGCATGGTGGCTAATCAGACTGAGTCCGACAAGTTTGGCAATAACACTTCAATGCGGTCGATCTTCCTCTACATGCCGGGAGAACCAATCCTTGGGAATGAGGCGGAAATTTTACGCCGCCTTACCACGGCAACGACAAGCTTTGGTGGCCCCGCTGAATTTCGAGTGTCGGTAGACATTCTCTTTGGAGCAAATACTCAGTCATATTTGCAGGACATCCCGCCTGCCAATATCGGCCTATAAGGAGTTTCCAATAAGTTTAGAAAAGTAGCCCTCAACCAGCTAACAAAACTAAAGCGTCAGTGGGCGGTGTGGTCCTTTTTGGATCCACCGCCCATTTTTTTTCCTCTGGGGATTAAATGGCTCTAGACGGTGGTGCGTTTTAACTCCGATTGGGTAAAATTTTCTGCTTTGAGAGCCTTTCCTATTAAGGTTTTCGTGGAATCTATTTAATTTTTCTGCTGGTCCATTTTTTATAAAACGGGATGAGCTGATCTGATCTCCTTCGCGCGTAAAGAGTTAAGCCCGGGGTTCGGGCGAATCAAGGTCTCAACGTATTAAGGAGAAAATATGCAAAGTTATTCTAAGGGCGCTGCCATTTGGGTATCGCTCCTTTCGGTCGTCGCCATGGCAAATTCCCCTGGCAGCCTCAATGGTAATGGAAAGGGCGGCGCCACAGGATTTAAACCAAAGTTTCCCCTCGGAGTGGCGGTAAAGCCTCCGACGATGCCAATCGGGATAAAACCGATCGGCTTCAAACCAATTGGAATCAAGCCAATCGGATTTAAACCGATTGGTATTAAGCCCATTGGCTTTAAACCAATCGGAATAACGCCAATCGGATTTAAGCCGATTGGTATCAAACCCATTGGATTTAAACCGATCGGAATTAAACTACCTCCCAAACCAATCGGAATTATTGGTTTCAAGCCTATTGGGATTAAACCGTTTCCTCCGAAACCATTTCCTATCGGGATTAAACTACCTCCCAAATATCCGAAATGGCCCACGTACCCCAAGTGGCCGCACTATCCTCACTATCCGAAGTATCCACACTGGCCACATTTCCCTCACTGCACAGGGGGATATGGGGGAGTGGGTTACCCGATAATTGAGATGGCTGAGCCGTATCCTGTCCAGATGGCCTCGTTGCCCCAAGGTGGCGTTGCCTACAATCTGCAATGTGCACTTCCCCAGGGCTCGCAGCCACAGGAGCTTGCCGCAGTGAATGTGAATCTTATTTCCACGGACGGGAATAACTTCCAGGTAAGCGGAGTCGTCTCTGATGCGAACCAACAGCAGCAGACGATTGAAACTCAGGGCAGAGGGGGAGTGGACACCCAAGTTAGCATGCGAATGTCGGATGACGATGAGCTCTACCTGATGGCCTCCAACGGTGCAGGAAATGAGTCGTTGCAAGGCACGGTTCGACTGCTTGGTCGAAGTGATCGGAACGGATTGGTTTGCAGGCTGACTCAGCTGCAATCCCCAAACCTAGATTCCAGCGATAGCCAAGAAACGACTCAAGAATAAAAATTAGAATAGCCTTACTCGAATCCTCGGAGGCTCTTGTTCGTAAGAAAAGAGCTTCCGGGGGTTTTCTATTTAAAACCCCCACCAGAAGAATGAAAACTAACGTAACTTTTCGCGACTAAGGATGAGCCCATGGGTAAGATCGTAGGGGGAAAGTCCCAGAGTGACTTTGTCACCCACGATAACCTTGATGTGGAATCGGCGCAGGCGGCCAGAAAGTTTGGCCATCATCTGACGTCCGTCAGCAAGTTTTACCGTAAAACGGCTACCCGAAAGGGATTCCGTAACGGTGCCTTCGATCTTAAGTAAGTCTTCACGACTCATGCACACCTCGTGTTTTCGGAGATGGGGTAGAGTCTTTCCCAAACTCCGTTTCCTCTAGCATGGCGACCACCTCGTCGGGGGTCATAACCACGATCTGAAAAGCAACTTTCAAATGCTCGCGTTTTCCGCGATCAATAAAATTTTGGTTTGTAGTGACGAAGATCGGATGCTTCGTCGTGTGATGCACAATCAAATGCGTCACATCGTTGATCTCCGACATTGAGAGGCGATGAGTGTCCCTATGAGGATAAAGAACTCCGGAGACTCTCGCGAAGCTCACACCACCACTATCAATTTTTCGTGGATGAGCACGGGATCGACCGCCCATGGGGGCCGGGCTAGGAATAGCCGGGACCCCACTGGCTCGATCTGCTCGAAACAGTTCAACTTTTCCGTCGTTCTGCCACTCTTTTAGAGTTCTAACTGCGGGAAGGAGGACTTTCGCGTCCAGGAGCCCCCCGTCCAAAGTTAGTTTGTACGCCATGAGGCTTCTCCCTTAGGTCGACGCGAGGCCCAGGACATCAGGCACTTCGAGACGAAGTGTTCGACAGTAAAACTAATACCGACCGCCACGACGATTTCCGCCGCCGCCGCCGCCGCCGCCAAATCCGCCGCCGCCGCCGCCACCGCTGCGAGGAGCTTGAGGACGAGCTTCGTTGACAGTAAGAGCACGGCCTTCAAATTCGTGTCCGCTCAATGCGGAGATTGCCTTTTCAGCTTCTTCGTCCGTCGACATCTCGACGAATCCAAAACCCTTCGAACGACCGGTTTCGCGGTCGGTGATGAGCTGGCACGAATCGACTGCGCCGTGCTGGCTGAAAAGATCATTTAAAGAGTTTTCCGTAACGGAAAACGCCAGGTTTCCCACATAGACTTTTTTACCCATAATGAAGACCTCCTTAGTGAGGTGTTGAGGGTGCGATAGAGAATAATCAATGAGCACCCTGCCCAGAGGTCTTCCTAACAGCCCGGCGAGCATAGGCGGGATGATGCCAAAAAGCACGTAAAAAGCGGTGCTTGCGTCATGGACCCACAAGGCACCAGGCAGGCCTTCTTGGGGGTTTGGGGCGCCGCTCAGCCCTTTTGGAAGGTGACCACATTCCCGCTTTCCCACAGCGGCCTCCAGCCAAACTTTCGGCCTAACCATTCAAAAGTCTTATGGTGGTAGAAGACTACGTGGGTGGGGTCTCGTAGGTAATACCATGTCAAAAGAGGTGTCTGTTTTGACCACGTTTGGGTGAGCAACGTAAGGAGTCCTCCTGGGCGTAACAGCCTGTTTAGCTTTGAAAACTCCTGATCAGGCCGGTGAAAATGCTCAGCTGTTTCCGTGCAGGTAATAAAATCGTATTGTTGCTGCAACCTCTCCCAAACTGGTGAAAAAACGGGATCAAATCCCACCATGGCAAACCCCGCCTCTTGAAACATCTTTTCCAATGTGGGGCCGGGTCCAGAACCATAATCCAAGCCCGATTGGCCCGGCCTTAGGCGCTTTATTAGTGGATCAACCACTTGGCTTAAAAAAGCTCGGTATTTCGGGTCGTCGGGCTGATTATTGTGCTGCAGGTAGCGGGCCTCTTCGTCTTGGCGCGAGAGAAAAAAATGGGAGGGGACGAAAATAAGAGAGCATTCGGAGCAAGCAAAAAACTCGCGGGCAAAAGGGGCCGACGTCTTATGAACGCAATTTCTAGAAGAAGCTCCACAGAGAGGACAGGATTCTTGAGCTGTCACGGCAATTTTATAAAGGCCACATCAGAGCGAATTACGCGTGTTCTGGGATTGAAGGGATTACCGCATTTGGAGTTTCCCAGCCGTCGAGGGCGCGTCGCTGACCAACCACTTTATTATCAAGCACCGGGGTCTTCACGTTGGTAGCCAAGCCGATAAATTTTAGGAACCGGATCATCAAGTAGGTCTGATCAAATTCCCACCATTCGCGGCCATGAGCAGCGCTTACCGGGAAGGCGTGGTGATTATTGTGCCAGCCTTCGCCAGCTCCTAAATAACCAGTCAGCCAAAAGTTACGGGACGTGTCTGACGTCTTAAAAGTCTGATAGCCCCAAATATGGCAGGCGGAATTTACCGACCAGGTTACGTGCCACATCAATACGATGCGCATGCAAACTCCCCAGAGTACGAAGCCGATGCCGCCCCACATATAGAGAAGGACAGCGGGAACTGCCACGAATACCGCTGCATATTTGCTTAGGAATCGATAGTAGGGCTTGTCATTAAGATCGGGAACGTACTTGCTCCAGCGATCGGGCTCATCTTCAAACTCTTTGTGCCAAAACAGATGGCCCATGTGCGCGTGAAAGGCGCCACTAAGCGGGCTATGCGGATCTTCCGGAGTATCGGAATAACGATGGTGAAGCCGATGTTCGGCCACCCAGAGAAGCATCGGGCCTTGACCGGACGTCGCGGCAATTGTGGAGAGCACGTACTCAAACCATTGTGGGACTTTAAATCCCCTATGGGTCAAGAGTCGATGGTAGGTAAGGTTGATTCCAATGGAAGAGATGGAGAACAACAAGACAAGACAGATTGCGAAGGCTTGCCAAGTGAAAAAGGGAATTGCTGCAAGGGCACCAATGTGGAGCACGGTGATCCAAAAAATATTCTCGTATTGCAGACGTTTTTTCATTCCCATCCTTATGGCTTAGATTGGTGCGACAGATTTCCCACGAGTGGAGTTCTGTAACTGGGCCATTCTGGTTGTTTGAACTGCAAAAAGAAAGGCTTAAAACCTCCTGCTGATTTTCTGGATGCCCCTTGGGATTTTTTAGCTGGGAAAGGGCACAGATTTTAACGCGCCGATCTTTTTTGCCTCGGGCGCGCAACGGCATGGAATGTAAAGCGAAGGTAGGGTTTTTCAAAAAATGAAAGAGGCAAATTCTTTTCCATCCAAGTTCTGACTGCCTGCAAAAAAATAATTAGAGAACCCTAATCTTTTTTGTGAACCCGATGTTTCTTGCCGGGTTCCGGTGCGATGGGGCAGATTGTTCTAAAAGGCGGGGGACTCATGAAATCAAGATTATTAATCGGATCCTTTTTTGTTTTTTCCACACTTCTTCTCTTGGGGAGTTGCGGCAAGAGCGGTAGCAGCAATAATCCTGCTAGCGATTCCACGGCAATTAGCGGGACTATTGCTGGAACGGCGTGGCGCTATCGGTATGGCGTTGCCGTTCATCCGGCAGGTTCCAAGGTTTGGGTAGTTTCGCTTTCTGATCGCGAGGTGGGGGGCGATATTTGTAAGGTGCCTGTTCTCAAATGGGGCGAGACAGTTCGTTACGTTTCATTTTTTGTGAACGATCTGCGTCTGGGAGACCTCGATTACACACTGGGTTCGGGAAAAGGCACTGTCCGTCTCTCAAAAACAGCGGCCACCGCTTCGGGGCTTAGTGGCAGCGCAGTCGGCGCCTTCGGTGCGGGCAAAATAACGGAAGTCACCGCTCAAAACTTTCGAGGCAACCTCAGTGTTTTTGGTGATGAAGGAAATAAGGTTTCGGGAAGTTTTTTTGTAAAACTCTGCCCGTAGTGAAAAAACTATGACGTTACTACATGGAAAATTAAAGACGGGGTTTCGATTTCTTCTGGCGGCTGTGATGATGCTGGTGGGAATCGTTCACTTCACCGATCCCAATAAATTTGTTCAAATTGTTCCCAACTATCTACCCTCGCCCTTGTTGTTGGTTTATATCAGCGGCTTTTTTGAATTCTTAGGCGGAATTGGTCTGTTAGTCCCGCGCACCACCCGATCTGCGGCGTGGGGGCTCATCGCCCTCTATATTGCCGTATTTCCCGCCAATGTGAACATGGCCCTTCATCAGCTTCCCTTCGACGGCAAGCCGGTGCCCCCGCTCTTTCTATGGATCCGTCTACCGGTTCAATTAATTTTTATCGCCTGGGCGTACTGGTTCACAAGGCGGGGATCAAAGCCCTAATCCACCGTTGTACCCGGGAAGCCCCTTTGCTTTCTTAGATTGAGAAAGGTCGTAACCTTCTTTAAGGGCTCGCTCCCAGCCATCAGTACCATTTCCTATAGTGAGGTATTTGCGGAAAAAATTTGCCCAAATTAGCTCGGCAAAAGTGGTGGTCGTTTTGTCAAAGCCCCCTTCGTCACGAACTTCTCCAGAAAGACTACGATAGGGGTCGTCTCTTAACTCTCTTACGTTATTGGGAAGGTCTGCGATCGAATGTGGCCCGTTCCCATTCTGATCGTAAAGATAGACCCAACCCTTTCCTTCCATATTCTCCCAAAACTGCGTCTGGGAAACCTGGCTCCAATTCTGCTGAATTTCGGCGTAGACGTTCTTGGCAGGATTGGTCTCTGCCGTGTCGGCATCCCATAGGGCTCGGGTAAGGTGGTGGTGATCCGTGAGATAAAACTTTCCGCCGGGCGCTATGACAACGGGGATTAAGTGGCGCCTGAGGTAGTCATCAAGCTTATCTTCCGATTTGCCCTCAAGTTTCCCTATCTTGGTTCTGACCTGCTTTAGGCCCAGCGAGAATTGGGTAGGCGAAAGTTTAGGCACAGCGAGCTGACAGACCTCCTTCACCTCTGATTCACTAGTGCAGCTGGAGAAGGCTTCGCTAGAGGTTGGCGTGAAAAGGGTAACAAGTAAGAGGAGGAAGGGCGCGATGTAACGATTCATGCCGAGACCCCGTTTCAGTTTTGGTCATCATAATCGTACCAAAACTTCTGTCGGTTAGGATTTGGATACAGAAGACACCTGTCAAAGGTACTAGCTGCGCCACGCGTCTTACCCATTGAACGCCCGGCTTTAATCTGAAATACCCTGGTGTGGGCGGCAATCTTCAATGGGGTGGGGTATGTTAGTTTCAGCAAATCGTTCAATTTTCCTTGTGCTTTTGGCCTTAGTACTGGCTTCTCCCGGTTTTGCCGACTGGACAAAGTTAAGTTCAAACGAGTTTACAATGGCCAACCCGCCAGAGGCCGGATCTAAGGCCGATAAGGCGGATCTTGCCGAGGTACACCGCCTCCAGGATACCCGTACCGACGCTCAATGCGAACTGGGGAAATCGATGATCGATTATAGTTTTGAAAACCTCTTCGCCTCAGAGCTTACCGACAAAGAGTTAGCTCAAATCGATCCGATTATGGAACGCGTTTTTAAACTGACGTCCAAAATCGGCGGCTACTTTAAGAATCGTTATTCTCGGCCGCGTCCCTATACGGCTGATGAAACCGTGGTCCCTTGCATTCCCGCCCTCAAAGGCGATCGCTCCTATCCCAGCACCCATGCCGCCCTCGGCTCGGTTGGTGGCTGTGTCCTTGCCAAGGCATTTCCGAAAAAAGCGTCGAAATTAAATAAACGGGGAACTCTTATCGGGCAGATGCGGGTTGTGGTGGGAGTTCATCACCCGACCGATGTCGAAGCTGGCCAGACACTCGGCAAGGAAATCTGTGATCGTCTTTTAACAGAAGACGATTTTTTGCAAGAGCTGGGCAACTAGCAAATGAAATAGACTTCGACCTCGTGGGGGACTCGATCATCGACAAGTAAAAGGAAACTGCTTTCCTGGAGCACACCGTCTAGAATTACGCTTTTTTTACCCTCTGCCGCGGGTCGTAGTTTGATGTTGTAAAAAGTTTCGCGGTAACGATAACGCATTTCGAATTCTTGCCAGTCCTTTGGTACGACTGGCTCAAACGTAAGTTTATCGATTTCCAATCGCAGGCCCAGTAACGACTCCACAATCAAACGGTACATCCAACCAGCAGATCCGGTGTACCAAGTCCAACCACCACGTCCGACGTGGGGGGGAACGGCGTAGACGTCGGCGGCAACCACATAAGGTTCCACTCGGTAGGTCTGTATTTTTTCTGGCGAGCTACCGTGATTGAGTGGGTTGATCAACCTGAGCAGTTCCCAAGCGCGAACCTCATCCCCTAAAGCGGCAAAGGCCATCACCGTCCATATGGCAGCATGGGTGTACTGTCCGCCGTTTTCTCGAACGCCAGGGGCATAGCCTTTGATGTACCCGGGATTTTGGCTTGTCTTATCAAAAGGGGGATCAAATAGTTTTATCAGGCCCCTGTGCCTATCCACGAGACGGCTATTTACTGCATCCATTCCCATCAAGGCGCGATCAGGGCGGGCGGCGCCGGACAGAACTGCCCAGCTTTGAGGAATGGAATCGATCTGGCATTCGCTGTTGAGAATCGAGCCCAGAGGATCGCCGTTATCAAAATAAGCGCGGCGGTACCACTTTCCATCCCATCCGTTTTTTTCTAAATTCTCTTGGATCTGCGCGGCCTCTTTTAGGCAGGTCTCGGCAAAGGAGGGGTCTCCTTGATTTCGGGCCACCTTTGAGAACTGTTGAAGCACATCGTAAAGGAAGAAGGCCAGCCAAACGCTTTCCCCTTTTCCTTTATCACCAACCAGGTTCATTCCGTCGTTCCAGTCACCGCATCCCATTAGCGGCAGGCCATGTTGCCCAAACTTCAGCCCATAACGTACGGCCCGAACACAGTGCTCATACAAAGTGGCCGACTCATCCGAAACCGCGGGCAGGTCGCTATAGGCCTCTTCATCAAGATTCACCTGCCTACCATCAATAAAATGGATTCGTTTATTGAGGACGCCGGTATCGCCGGTGCTAGTAACGTAGCGGCTGGTGGCAAGCGGCAACCATAGGTAATCGTCCGAAAAGCGAGTGCGCACTCCGCGGCCCGAAGGAGGATGCCACCAGTGTTGAACGTCTCCTTCGCGGAACTGCCGGGAGGCACAACGAAGGATATGCTCTCGAAGCAGTAATGGTTCGGAGTGCAGAAGAGCCATGGCATCTTGGAGTTGGTCACGGAAACCAAAGGCTCCCCCAGACTGATAATAACCACTGCGGGCCCAGATACGGCTGGCGAGCACCTGATATAGAAGCCAGCCATTGGCTAAGAGGTTTACTGAAGTATCCGGCGTTTTGATCTGCACGGCACCGAGTGCGCGTTCCCAGTGTTTTTTTACTTCTCCAAGAGCTTTTTGAGATGCCGAGGGGCTTCCGAAACGGCGTACCAAAGTGCGCGCGTCCTCAACATCTCGAGACATTCCCAGAATAAAAACCACCGCACGCGCCTCTCCATCGGCCAGCTCAAGTGTGGCTTGCATCGCCGCACAGGTATCAAGGGCCGCCCCCACTTTTCCTGAGAGGTGCTTTCGGTGCATGGCCGCTGGATTGGAGAGTCGACGGTTGCGACCCAAAAACTCACTGCGGTCTGAAGTGAAGGTTCGATTGGGTTCACTTACATCAAAGAATCCAATTCGGCCGCCAAACTCAGGGTGATAGGGGTTTCTTACAAAGAGGGCACCGCTACTGGAGTCGGATTCACTGACTAAGTGCATTAACGACTTTGCTCGTAACTCTCCGAGAACCCATTCCACATAACCGGTCAACGATAAGCGCCTAGGGCGGCCTGAGGAGTTGGTTAGTTTTACCAATGCCATTTTTACTGGAGCATCCGTGGCCACAAAAGTTGTGAGTTCCGATTGAATGCCCCTATGGTTAAGCTCAAAGACGGAGTACCCAAATCCATGTCGCGTGCGGTAGGAGGACTCGGCACGGGCTGGTAATGGGGTGGGGGACCAGAACTCCCCAGTCTCTTCATCCCGAATATAAAAAGCCTCTCCAGAGCTATCGGTAAGGGCGTCGTTGGCCCAGGGGGTAAGCCTAAATTCATGGGCGTTCTCACACCAGGTATAGGCTGAGCCGCTTTCAGAAACCACCGTTCCAAAATGAGGATTGGCAATGACGTTGGACCACGGCGCGGGTGTCCGCTGTGTCATTGATGTCGTAATCACATACTCTCGCCCGTCATCAGAAAAACCACCCAAGCCGTTACCTAAAGAAAGATTTACCACCGCGGGTAGGGCTGTTTCCTTTTCAACTACGGGAGGTTTACTCGGGGCTAACAACGGAATGGCTACTGGAAATCTCCCTTTTCGCTCAATTTGATTTGCTAAGCTATCACCGCTGTCGGTGATTATTGCCCTGGCTACCGTTTGTAACAGAATGCGATCTTCTTCAGACATTTGGTCAGCGCGACGAACAAAAATGCCGCCGGGCCGATCGATTTGATTACCCTCGGCTCCGGCAGAGATGAGTGACAGGATCTGGTCTTGTAGATCTTGCCGGTAGCCGGAGTCGTCTTCGTTCCAAATGACAAGGTCGACGGTAAGTCCCATCATGCGCCAATAGCCGTGGGCCTGAATCAGCTGCCGCACGATATCCGATTTCTGTTGGCTGGTGACGCGCAAAAGAACGATAGGGAGATCCCCAGAAATACCATGACCCCAAAGACCGGACTGGCCTCGCCGATTCTTTATTAGGAGGGCAGGGTTGGCTCGGCGTGTAGGGTTGGCATAAACGATTGAGCTAGCCAAGCGGCCGTAGAGTTGAGCATCGCTTTCCACAATATTGAGTTGTCTTAAGACTACTTGACGGTGGGTCCAGGCCAATTCGAACACGCGATCGGCTTGATGCCTGTCCCGATATTTTTCCGAAAGCGCTAAGGCGCCTTTGCGGTCCTCGGCAATACCAATGGCAATGTGCACCCGTATAGTCTGCTCCGGTTCAATGATTACGCATTGTTTGATAGCGACGATGGGATCGAGAACAGAACCTTCCTGCCCCGTAAGGTCGTTTTCCGGCGCCGTATGTGAACTCGGGCGCATAGCCGCCGGGAACACAACCGATCCGCCACGCCCAATAAAGCGAGATCGATCCGTTTCATAGGAGGCCTCTCCCAGGACTGCGCCGTGCACTGTCATCAAATGCATCAGTACCGGGGTCTTTTCGTTTTCAAAGCGCGGTCGTCGAGTGCAAAGGATTACGTGCTTTTCTGGCAGAATCTCAGTTTGCACAAATAAATTACTAAATGCCGGGTGGGCTTCATCTGCCGCTTGGGGAGCCAGCACCACTTCGGCATAACTGGTGATCTCAATAAAACGCCGTTCCGAGGAGAGGTTGGTGATACTGAAACGACGAATCTCAAGGTCATCTTCTGGCGAGATCGTAATTTCTGTATGAGTTTCTAGTTCATGATCACGCCTGCGAAACTCAGCACGAGATTGAGGAAAGATTGCTTCGTAATGGTCGGCCTTTTTTAACGAGGGTTGATGGGCCGCCGACCAGAATTCTCCACTTTTAAGATCACGTAGGTAGCAAAACGTTCCCCAGCCATCGGAGGTAGGATCTTCTCGCCAGCGGGTTATCGCAAGATCCTTCCATCGGCTGTAACCACCGCCAGAGTTCGTGATGATTACGGAGTAACGCCCATTAGAAAGCAGATGAACTTCGGGCCGTGGAGTGTGGGGAGTGTCGATTACTCGCAGAGTGGTTTCGTTTTGCCCACTCGTTTTATATTCAATCGATACTTCGGGAGCGTGCGGGTAGATCGTAGCAATTTTGGGAACTCTCTCGTGCAGGAGCAATTCGGTTGCCCTGAACAAAGGGTCGGCTAAAAACCGTTTTTGCATCTTTTTGTCCAACAGCCGATAGGCCAAGGACAAAAGAGCCATGCCTTGATGATGAGCCATGTGCGATCGTACGATGGCACTCGACTGATCAGAGACCATGCGGGCCGGGGTGAAGTCGATGGCTTCGTAAAACCCAAACCTCCCTTCATAGCCAAGTTCCGTCATGTGCCTTAAATTCTCACAGGCTTCTCGGGGCGCCACCATTAACGACATAACCGACGCGTAGGGGGCAATGACCAGATCTTCGGCCAATCCGCGTTTAAATCCCAACCCGGGCACTCCGAAAGCACGATATTGGTAATTGAGATGAACGTCCGTGGCGTTATATCCCGACTCGGAAATTCCCCAGGGGACCCCGCGCTCTTGGCCATACTCAATTTGACGTTGCACTGAGGTGCGGTAAGTCCGATCAAGCAGCGTGTTTTTGAAAGAGGGCATGATGAGCAAAGGCATTAAGTACTCAAACATCGAACCACTCCAGGAAAGGAGGGTGGTTTCATTATTCCAAGTAGTAAGCCCTCGTCCTAAGGCGAACCAATGTTCTTGGGGAAGGCATCCTTGAGCAATCGCTACGAAACTACAAAGCCGAGCTTCTGAGGCGAGCAGGTCATAAAACCCTGAATCTCGCCTGTGATCACTAACGTTATAGCCGATGCTTAGTAGGTGCCTCTGCTTGTCGTACAGGAATTCGAATTCCAAAACGGTAAAGTTTTCACAATGGCCGGCAATTTTCTTAATTGCGAGGATTTGCTCGGCGGCTCGAACACTCATCGCTTTAATGACATGGGTAAGTTGGTCAAGCCATTCCTTTTCTAATTCATGACCAGTGGATAACGCGCTAGAGATTTCAACGATTAGCGGCAGGACATTATGTTCAATGCTTGCCACTTTTCGGAGACTAGGTATTTCCTCGATCTCCGCTAAACGTCGGCGCAATCTATTGCGAGCCGGAGAGGATTTCTCGGCCCCCTGCCATAAACTCTCAGGTGGAGGAGGAAGGGTGAACCAGGCCCTGAGCGGTGAATTGCTCTGATCGAACCAGTTCTGGATTTCTTGGTGAAATTTATTAAACCACCATCGCTCTTCTTCCTTTATCGGAGTAGCGATGGCGGATAGAGCTGACTCGAGTCGCATTTCAAGCTCACTGAGGGCGGTAAGCGTGTCTGGTGTGGCCACTAGCAGCGACTGAAGAGGCGAATAGGTCTTCGAATTGTCCGAGATCTCAATGAGAACCGCCAGGGTGTCTCTCAATCCAGAAAATGCCTGGGGAGGAATCATCTTGTGATCGGGCAATTCAAAAAGACCAGGTTTCAGCGTGAGGATAAGGCCAGCAAGATTTCCGCTGTCGACGGAGGAAACGTAATGGGGAGCTAAGGGAGCTAGTGAAAGCGTGTCATACCAATTATAAAAGTGGCCCCGGAATCTCTCCATTCGGTCCATGGTTTCAAATGCCTTC
Source organism: Deltaproteobacteria bacterium (assembly GCA_043776735.1). Lineage (GTDB taxonomy): Bacteria > Bdellovibrionota > FAC87 > UBA2466 > UBA2466 > JBGSST01. Next base: position 21,630 of record JAYVQZ010000269.1, read on the forward strand.
GTCGTTCTCGCCAACAGCTGCTCACAAGAAAGGTAGCCAAAATCATAAGCGCTTAGATTGGCTAGGAGGGAGAGCCCCATGTTCGTCGGCGACGTGCGATGGGCCACAACGGCAGTGGGATATTCCTGAAAGTTATCTGGGGGCAGCCAATTGTCCTCAGGTCCAATAAAGACTTCAAAAAAGCGCCATGTTTTTCGGGAGAGACGGTGGAGGTATTCTGTGTCGCTAGTCTTTAGAGAAATTTCCTCTTCCTTAAGACGGCGGCTGATCCAAAATGCGACGGCCGGTGAAAAGAGCCAGGCCACCAGAAACGGAAAGGCGGGCCAAAAGTCTTTTGGGAAATTTAGGGTTCCACTTCGCTGCTTTTGCAATGCCAGTAGCAGCGGGATAGCCAGTGTCACAAAAGAGGCAAAACCCATCGTGAAGTAAAACTGAAAGAGATTCGGCCTTATTACTTTTCCAGGATCACTTCCCGATTTCCATTCTAGAAGGCGTTTGTGAGTGAGTCCCATCCTCACTAGGGAACGCACAATCGCGTCAGCGCTAATAAATGCTTCGTACGGGAGGAAAACGACGGATAAGCACTCCTGAGCGATTTGGCGCAAAAGAGATCGGACCGTGGCATAGAGATGTAGCCGTAGCGAAACCTCTGCTGATTTTCTCATCGCCCCGGCCAGACAAGTTACCAAGGGAGGAAGAAAAATCATCGCCAGGATAGCTTGAGGAAAAAACCACTGGTGCTCTTGATTGGCTAAGCTTAGCCAACCTATGAGCAATAAAACGAGCGAAGCCACCGGAACCAGGCTGCGTCTTAAGTTGTCTAAGATTTTCCATCGGGAGAGTGCCGATAACCCATTCTTTCGGGTTCTTCCTCCAAAGCCAGGAACGGCGGGGAAAAGCCATCGGATAATCTGCCAGTCCCCTCGGATCCACCGGTGCCTTCGTTTTACGTCGTCACTGTAAAGATGAGGGAATTCTTCGAGTAGGGTAATGTCGCTGACTAGGCCGCATCGGGCATACGAGCCTTCAAGGAGGTCGTGGCTAAGAATTAAATTCTCAGGTAGCACGTTCTTTAAGGATAATGTTACCGCATCGACGTCGTAAATTCCTTTTCCTACAAAAGACCCCTCTCCGAAAAGGTCCTGATATACGTCGGAGACCGCATGGGTGTAGGGGTCAATTCCAGCGTCCCCAACGTGCAACCTAACGAATAGGGAACGACGTGAACCGGGTAGGCTGGCGCCGACACGAGGCTGAAGGATGCCGTACCCTTCCCGAACTCGCCCACTTTCATTGTCAAAAACCGGGCGGTTAAGCGGGTGCGCCATTGTCCCCACCAGTTTTTCGGCAGCATCGCGCGGGAGTTGAGTGTCGGTATCCAGGGTAATGACGAACTTAATGGTGCTCAGTCGGCTGATATCTCCCACCACGACTGAGAAAGGAGCGTTTCGTGTTGATTCCACCGAGTTGGGACGGAGAAGTGCATTAAGCGCTTCGAGCTTTCCCCGTTTCCGTTCGTAGCCCATCCAGGCGTTCTCTTGAGGATTCCATTCCCTTTTGCGGTGAAAGAGAAAAAAGAAATCGCGGCGCTTGGAAGAGTATTTTGCGTTTAGTTCCTCAATTCCTGATCGGGCCCAATGCACAAGCCGTTCGTCACCAGGGACCGTTTCTGTTTTGGCGTCCGCAAAGTCGGTGAGAAGAGCAAAGTGAAGGTTTTCATCTCGGTTGGCGAGGTAGCGCACTTCCAGGGCTTCCACGAGGGTCTCGACCCCTTCTTTGCTGGTAAGCATTGTGGGAACGGCAACTATCGTTCCATATTCTGCGGGGATTCCGCTAGAGAAATCCAAGCGAGAGAGTAGGTTTGGCTTTACCAAAGCCATCGTGGCCCAATTCACAAGGGCAATTCCCACCTGGCTGGCGCAAAGGAATAGGAGAAGGGAGACTGCTATTAGCAAATTCTGATTGGACGCTAGTTCTGCAAAACGCGCTGTAATAAAGAAGGTGATGGCGCTGGCAATGAGTGTAATCGCGCTTAAGTGTAGAAAAAGTCCGAGAGGTCCGTTGACTTGGCGGGACCACCAAGGAAACCAGAGGTTAATACCTAAGGCTTGTAGGAGCTCGCCGTTTCCCTTATCAACCAGATAATAACCAACGTGCGCTAGTCGTTCTGTCATCGCCGAGTCTTTGTGCGCTTTAGCGAGTGTTAGCGCCAGTTGGGCTACCTCCGACTCGCTCCTTTTGCTTCGTCGGGCGAGCTGCTCAACTACTTGTCGGTAGCGATCTCGGGTGAGGAAGTCCATTTTGGCATAGACCCCCACAGGATCTTTTTGTAGCTCGCCATCAATCACGTTAAGCGACTCGACAAACTCGCGCCAATTCATTGCGCCCAGGAATCGAAGACTTCCAATGCTGGCCCCTACGGAGACCTGATTGGCTGCTTGCTGCTGGTTCTCCAACTCTACCGTCTGCTTAATGGAAAGGCCCACCTCAACAAGCTGGTGCTCGATCCAGCTAAGCGGGATATCCAGTACGGGTCCATGCCCTTGCAGGCAGCGTTCAAATTCAGCTACGAAGGCGTTCGTGATGCGTGGTTGTGCTCTGGCTAGATCGGCGGCAATCAAAATGAGGTTCTTGGGCTGTTTTTCCGCGCATTCCAACATTTGTGCGGCCCATTTATTGGCCATGCGACGATCATTAAGAGCAAGAACCACGCGAGCCGCCACTCGTCGTAAGTTTTCTATCAGCGCTAACCGGAACATGATGGGAATAGCCCAGAACTCCCCGAGTTTCAGCGGGGTCACTCGCTGGTAGGCCGAAACAAACGCAGTAATATTTTCTTTATCTACGCGTCCATCCACGTGGGCGATGACTTCAAGCGCGACGTCGTAGACCCGTGGAAAGCCCGCACTTGAGGTGTTCGCCAGATGAGGGAGCTCGCGGCTATATCCAATAGGCAGATGGCGTTTTGCCGTGCGGATTTCCTCTTCGATCAGGTGAAAATTGTCCAGCAGCCATTCTCCGGCTGGGGAAATCAGCTCTTTGTTGTGAACGGCAGCACTTAGCTCTTCGTAAGACTCAAAAAGCACCCGCTCATTTTCTGAAAGGCGAAGAAGAAGGCGATCTTGACTCGGACCAGAGCCGATCCGGTGGCGCTCGGCTAGACTCCGCGCGTGAGCTTCCAGTTGATCTAAGCTAAATAATTCTAGGCGCAGGGGAGGGGCGTCAGTTTCCGAAGGGGCAACGATTGGCCTAAGGCCACGGCGAAATGCCGAAGTTTTTCGAACAAGGCTTCGTAACCAGAGCTTTAGTAATCGAGATCCTTTTGAAAAGCTGAATTTGCTGCTCACCAATGAAACCGCTTTAGTGTGGCGTTCAAAAAAACTAATAATCCCGTCAAACGTTATGGGTTCTCTTAACATCCGAAGCTGAGCCCGTCATTGCCCAAAAGCATATTCCGGTGCGGTCGCAAACCTCCAACGCATCATTCCTGGCCAGAATGCCGATCTTTTGGTTAAACCAAGGAATGAAAAAACTCTTTCCTCCTATAGTGACTCTTGCGGCAGTTCAACAAGGGAACCAAGGCACTTTTGGTGACTTCCTGGGCCTAGAGTTTATGGAGGTTGGTACCGACTTTCTTAAAGGGAAGATGGCCGTCGACAAACGCCATTTGCGGCCTGGCGGAATCATGAATGGGGGTGTGACGCTGGCCTTGGTGGAGACGGTGGGAAGTGTCGCTGCTCGCTGTGTGATCTGGGGACAGGACAAAAACACTTTAGGAATTCAAGTAAACGCGAGTCATCTGAGAATCGCCAAATCTGGGGACGTCTTATGGATTACCGCCAGGCCAACGCACATCGGCCGGAGCACCCACCTGTGGGATGTGGCGATCGAAAATCAGGACGGTAAGCTGGTCTGCACCGGAAGAATTACTTTGCTCGTCGTTGAGGGTACGTTGATCAATGGATAGGATTTAATTGTTGTAGCCAACCCGTAAAGTCGAACGAAGGCGAACTCTAGGAAGAAGGAAAGCGGCAGAATGAAAAACGGGGCAGAAAAGGTTGCATAGCGAGTATGCGGCACGGCAAAAACTGAGAGAGACACTAGGTCGAAGGCCCGGAAAAGAAAGCAAAAAGAACAAATTTGCCAAAGCGGATTGAAATTTCCCGTTTTCAAACTTTTGGCAAGGATGATTAGGGAAAGCAAACCACCCAGCCACGAAAGGACCGATGCAAGTCTTCTCCAAGGAGCGTCGTGTTCGTAGGCGCCACTTGGATTAAATGCCGTCCAGAAAAAATTTAGCGCATACTTTTTCACCAAGGGGACGGTCTGTTTTTTGAAAACATCAAGGACAATCAGTCGGGAAGTTTTTTCAACTAAGGCTGTCATCTCAAGCCCGGTTCGTGGCCGTTCGTGTTGCTGAGATCGGTGAACGGACTTTTGCAAGACATCCCAGGATGCCTGGAACCAAACATTGCTTTGAAACTCTAGGCTCCTCCTGGTTTTATTGAAAACACACCGTTTCGTGCCGTTTACGGTGTAGCAGTACTGAAGGCTATCGGAGATCAGGGTGGCCTTCTTTATTTCGGTTAATGCTTGGGCAACGGCAACCCTGTCGCTATCATTGGGGGGCGGGACGGCGTTGTGCGTATAAATAGGCAGTGCTAGGCCGGCGGCGGATATCCAGGCCATATTATTCATACTAAACGTGCCGCCGCGGTAGAGGTTAAAAGACTGCCATCCCAGGACGGGAAGAATGAGAATTGCGGAAAGGGTCGCGAGCATTCGTTTTGAATTCAGTTTGCGATTCGTCGAAAAAATAAAAGAAACGGCATACCAGAGAAGCAAAATAAGGATGAGGTACGCATGGTTTGGCCTGGTGTGCACCAATAACTCTGCAAAGAGCACTGTTGCTAAACGGTATTTCCTCTGCGGAAAATGAGAATCCAACCAGAGGAAAATAAAAGTAAGTAGGGCAAAGAGATAGGCGAGCCCCTCGCTACACCTTTCGAGGAGGATTTCACGTTGCGGGGAGAAGGCAAAAAAGAGAGTTATCGCTAAAAAGGCTCGCCGCTGCCCACCGGTTTTGCGGATGACAAGAAACAGTCCCGTAACGCCGGCGGTATAGAAAAAGGCGTATAAAAAGGGGATCCAATGAAAGCCGCTGGTCAATAGCACGCAGGCAAGAAAGAAAAGGGCCACCAGGGGTGAGTGGTGG